>JASHVU010000506.1 GCA_030044455.1 Acidobacteriaceae bacterium
GCCGACTCAACAACTCCCGGCGCGCAGAATATGTTCATCAGCAGCGCATCCGAGCTCATCGATGAATCAAGCTCGCGCCAGCGCCGCGAGGGGTCGAGCGCGGGGCGTGGCAGCGACCGCGCACCTTGAGTATGAATCTTGTCGAACCGCCGCATCCACTTGTCGTTCGACCGAATAGCCGAGTACGAGGCGCCAAAAAAATTTCCGTGCCGATCAGCCTCCGGCTCATACACAATGACCGGAGCCGCCCCGTAGCTCTCGGCATGAGCGTGCCCGCGCGCGTAGATCCGGTTGCGCACCGCCAGTTCAGCCCTTAGCGAGGCTGCATATGAACCCGCACGCAGATTAGCGTCCATTCCGTCCGGATCTTACGTCAGCACCGGCACGTCGGCCAGTCCTGCCACTCCGAATACGCGCCGGTAGCGCTCGGTTTCTTTGGCATCGCCCAGCGCCTTGGCGTAGTTATCGCTGAGCTTTACCGTAGGCCGGCCCTCAATCTCGGTCAGCTTGCACACCAGGCTTACCGGGTTAAAGTTCTCGCCGCCCTGCGGATTGCAATTCCTGAAATCGTTGGTCAGCAGCGTACCCCAGCCTGTGCTGAAGCGGACGCGACGCTCCGGAACCCAGCGATCGCAATCTGCAAAATCGCGCGCCGATTGAAAATCGTCGGGCGTAGCCCCGTTGCGAATTCGCCCTGCAAAGTAGGCGTGCAGGCCCAGGATCTGCTCCACGTCGAGCGCATCCGATGCGATCAGGCGTTTTTTGCGCGGATCGCGGTCGTGCCGCTCCAGCCACGCAATGTACTCGTCGCCGGCCAGGTAGGCATCCTTGCTGTCGATGCGTTGGCCGGTCCAGTTAGCCACCCAGTCAGGCGCGTCGCGCAAAAACTGCGTCGACCCGAAAGTGTCGGGAAGCAGAATCAGCAATTCGCCCTGGTAGCTCTGCTGCCACAGCTCCAGCAGACGGTATTGCGCCGTTCGCAACTCTTCATCGTTGTCCGCCAGCGCAGCCATCGCCATGGGCAACTCGTGGCCGTTGGTGCCGATCGCTTCAAGGTCGTGCTTGTAGGCAAGATACGCATTCGAAGTACCTACAAATCCATGGCCGAGGGTGTCGCGCATCGCCTTCACCACGTACTCGTGCCACAAAAAACTATGCCGCCGCCGGGTGCCAAAGTCGCTCACGCTGAGCATCGGAACCCCGCGCAGCCGCTCCATCTTCTCCCACAGCCGCGTCTTGGCGCGCGCGTAGAGAATATCGAGCTCCAGCTCGCCCAGCAGCTTGAGGCTGGCGCGCGTCTTCAATTCGCCGATAATCGAGAGCGCATAAATCTCCCACATCGAGGTTGCCGACCATAGGCCGTGAAAGTGCAGGTTGATCTGGCCGTCGTCAACCGTAAGCTCATAATCAGAGAGCCGGAAATCCCGCTCCAGCCACTCAAGAAATCCCTGCTCAAATATGCCGCGGCGCCCGTAAAAACTGTTGCCGGCCAGCCAGATCAGCTCCGACCTCGAGAAGCGCAGTTGGCGCGTATTCTCCAGTTGTTCACGCAGTTGATCCACGTCAATCGCATCCCCGAGACGAGCCTGAGAGGTGCGGTTGATGAGTGAAAACGTCGCGTGCACCTGGGGAAAGTTCTTCCAGATGAACTGCAGCATCAGCAGCTTGTAGAAGTCGGTATCCAGCAGGGAGCGCGTGATGGGATCGAGCTCCCAATTATGATCGTGCGCGCGCCTGGCAAAGTTGATAATCACGTTCCCTCACTTTACTTGAAGCCATGGCCGTGCTCAAAGCGTTGGACGCTTCAGAAACTCCGAGGGTTTCCGCAATACCCAATTCCATCGAAATGAGGAACGTCGGCCCCGTGCAAAAATTGGGTGCCCCTGGTCTCAATTCTGAAACCTGTGGCATCATGAACCTGATCCGGTTTCGTATCAGGGCGCGGCTGTTAATGCATTTTCTGAGTAGCTGTAGCCCGGAACCGGGAGGCCGACTCGACGCGACTACCAGAGAGCGGCGACCTTGAGAAGAACTGGAAAAGACACAGTAACTCAGAGAATGCCGTAGTAGCGCCGAAGGAAACCCCACAAGAGACCTTGGGGCTTCAGCCCCCTGCGGCAACCGCATCTCGAACGAGTTTGTTGCCCCATCCTGACCGCGTATTGTGCGGTTAGGGTGGGAGAGCACGAACCTGAAAAAGTTTCGTATCAGGGCGCGACTTTGAGTCGCGCCGATAAGAGCCGCAAAGGTTTTTTGGGCTTTAGCCCCAGAGGGAAAGGAACCAGGCACGAAACTGGGTGACCCATCTTTGCGACGCCTTTGTTCTTGTCGAAGGAGTGGGAAACCACGAACCTCGACCGACGGAGCTTAACGGCGCACGAAAACAGGTGACTCAGCTCCGGATTTTCGGACTTGGGAAAGCACGAACCTCGAAGCTGCACCGCCCTACTCCGCCCCCTCTATCTCCGCCGCAATGCCGGCTCGAACCTGCTCAGGCAGTTCCGGCATCGCACCCTTCTGTGAGGCGACCCATCCACCCCAACGATTCCCAGCCTCGTTGAGCTTGGCAAGGCTGGCGCCTCGCAGCAGGTAGTGGGTCAACGCGGCGGTAAACGCGTCTCCCGCGCCAATCGAATCGCCAACCGAGACGGGAAATCCGGGATGTTCGTTCCACTCGTCGCGAGTCACCAGCAGGCTGCCGTGGCTGCCTCGCGTAATCGCCACCAACTGCAATCCCGGGAACTCCTCAAGCAGCCTTTCGGCCGTAGAACGCAGAGTGAGCTTCGCTTCAACCATGGTCTCGGCTGGAGCCAGCCCCAGCAGGTCCAGTATCAGTGGCGCTTCCGCCTCGTTCATTTTGGCCACGGTGGCCAATTCCAGCGACTCCTCGACAATCTCTTCGGAATAAAACGGAGGGCGCAGATTCACGTCGAAGACGCGGATACATGACGACGTGGTTTGCGCGGCTAGCGCCTGGACGGTCTGCCGCGACTGCACGCTGCGCTGTGCCAGCGTGCCAAAACAGATGGCATCGGCGCGCTCGGCCAGCCGCACCCACTCGTTGCTCAGTTGCATGTAGTCCCACGCCACGGGTCCGTGAATCGTGTAGTTTGGATCCCCGTGCGAGAGGTCGACGGTCACACGGCCGGTCGGGTGCGCCGTGTCAATTTGCATTGCGCCGGTGTCGGCGGGCAGGGGTTTGAGAAGTTCGACGGCACCGCGGCCCAGCTCGTCGCGCCCGATCCGGCTCAGAATCGCGGCATGATTGCCCAGCCGGCCGGCCATCACCGTGAAATTTGCAGGCGCGCCGCCCAGCGTACCTTGCTGACGCGCAGCACCCACGGCGCCCTCCGGCGCCTGGGGTGGCATGTCCCACAGCAATTCGCCAATTCCCAGAATCAGGTGCGTTGCTCGCATCGTGCTTTGTCCGGTGATAGTAGCACAATGGGCAAAAACCGGCTTTCAGCCAGTAGCCAATAGCCACGAGCCAGTAGATTGTACGCAGCCGGAAGGGTTCCTCATCCTGCTGCCTGTTGCCTTCTGGCTATTGGCTGCCTATCCACCGATAAATCGAGCAGTCCTCCCAATCGAGCGCTGCATACTCGCCGTCCGGCTGGCTGGTCAATATCTTCCGGTCGGCTACGGCATCCGCATGCGACCGTCGCACCTGACCGCGGAAAAGCCTTTTGAAGCCGGGCTGGCGCTCGATCACGTTCTCCTGCTCATTATTCACATAAAGCAGTTCGAAGCGCCGCGGCTTTTTTCCTAACTGGCTGCTCCACGCCCTCAGAACCGCTCGCATCACCGGTCCGGCAAAGGGATTGAAAAGGAACGCGACGCATGGCCCCGGCGGCAACTTGAACGTGATTGCGTCCCGGCAGTACACCCGCATTGCAGTCAATGCCCGCCCCTGTGCCCTCCAGATCGCCAGGTTCCTTCGCGCGATCCGCGCCAGCGTGGGATGCAACTCCACTCCCACCACCGCCGAAAATGGATACCCGGCGGCCAGCAGCATGGCGCGCCCCATGCCGGCTCCCACGTCGATAAAAGTGAATTGGTCAATAACCGGCAGAGGCGAGCAGCGGCGCCAGCGCACAATCATTGACTGGAACACCGACGGCGCGATGGCGTAGTAAGCGGTCGCATGGCGGTCGCTGCGGTGGCCCA
>JASHVU010000507.1 GCA_030044455.1 Acidobacteriaceae bacterium
CCCCAGCTAATCCCAATTCCTGGCACTTGGCCACAATCGCCTCGTGCAGTGGTTTCCCCTGCCATTTGTCGCCTTCGCCGAGGTGGATACGCAACATCCTGGCCTCAAATTGTTCTCTCATGGCGTTTGTTCTCCTTGCGCGGGAGTATTGGGAGAGGTCTGGACCGATTCAACTTGGTCAAGACCTTCCGCGCGATACGCGTACTTGATGATGTCGACGTTCGAAAGGACGATCAGACCCTCTTCGACCATCTGCTCGACGATCGGCATGAACAACTGAAGCTTCTCCTCTGTGTCGACGGCTGACAGCATGATGGAGCAATCGTGGGAGAGATGAAGCGCACGGTCTTTGTGGAGCCGGCGATGCGCCCCGTAGCCGAGGATCCCGCGATAAACCGTGACACCGGCAATGTCGTTCGCGCGCATGGCTTCCACAAGGGCTGTATGGAGCGGCTTATCTCTCCAGCGATCAGCTTCACCTATATAGATGCGCATCATCTTGGCCTTACCCTCGATCCTGAGGTGTTCGGGCGCCGCCGCCTTCTTGGGCTTTGAAACCTGTGCCGGCTTCGCAATCGTCGTTTCCTGCACCTCGATCATTCCGCTGCCCGCCAACTCTTCCAGTTTGCCCAGAATCTGGTTGACCTTTTCGGGCGTCTCGACGAATTCGATTTTTAACGGCATGTGATCTGAAATCTCGACGATGCTTGCGGAGTGCATGTGATGATCGGCGCCAAAGCCGGCAACACCCTTTAGCACAGTGGCGCCAGACACGCCACGATAGAAAAGAAAATCAAGAATGCTCGAATACACCGGAACACCGTGATGCTTCGAGCCCTCGCTAACGTAGATTGAAACTTTGAGCGCTCTTCCTGCTTTCAGCATTTATCCTCCCTCATACTCGTAATCCGCGTTGCGATACCGGAAACTCTGCAGCCCGTCCTAGAGCGCCCCAGCCGGAACGATCCGGGCCGGGGTCATTGCGCAATTGGACCAGTTCGTCTTTCAACTGCTCGCGGTAATTCCGGATGATCATGTCGATCCGTGCCGTGAGCGTCAGCGGTACCTTCTGACGCAATTTGACCGCATGAGGAATACAAAACACTGCCTCCATCCGCAGCCATCTCACGATATCCGGTTTTCCAAGCAATGCAACCAGTTCACGAATCCTCCGGTCCTCTTCGTCGACCACCTTCCGGCAAACATCGCAATCTGGCCCCTGGTCGGTCGTGATTCCATTTTCGTTGACCAAGGTTAGGAACACGTCGGCGGCTGCCTGTGCGTCTTGTACGGCGGCCACTCCCCAGGCATGAAAATTGCAAAGGCGACGGATTTCTTTAGCCGAATCGCCTTGAAGGTGAATCGCCTGGAAATCCTTCAAGAAGCGGCAGAACGGGCATCCAGGTTCATGTAGCAGTTCCTCGATGGATTCATGAAGTACGATTTGGCGATGTGCTCTCACGAAATCACCTCCGCGAGGATAGATCCGCACCAGACTGCGGCAAGACCAAGAAAGAGACTAATAAAAGCGTAAAGAGCGGCGAGCGCGAATGCGCCCGTCCGCAAACTAGAGAGAGTTTCCCATTCATACGTGGAGAAGGTGCTATAAGCGCCAACAAATCCCACAGGAATCAGAAAGCGCCAGGCGGGATTCAAGTCGGCGCGTTTGCCCAGAAATGTCAGAGCAAATCCGATTATGATGCACGCGGAGATATTGATGACGAAGGTTCCGTAAGGGAACTTTGCGCCGAAGCGACCAGAGATCGTCGACCCTACCCAGTAACGGGCGATTGACCCAAGCGAGCCGCCCACGGCAATGAAAAGATACTTTTGCAAAATCCAACCTCCTTAACTGTCTTCAGGCTTGCCGTGCATTGGCGTGGTTATCTGATTCCCATCTCAGAAGTTGTGCTAAATCTTGAGCCAGTTCCGGCGATGTCTCGTCTCCACCGGAAAGTCCCCGAACTCGATTCAACTGCGCGCGATAAGCATCTGAGAACGAATTTACGAATGCAACCATTTTTCTGCTTGTCTGTTCTGTCCATAGCTCGAGCGCGCGCTCATACTTGTGCAGTTCTTCCTTGAACTGGGGACCCATGTGTTTCCGCAGGCTGTTCTTCACGAGCCCTCGGACAATTCTCCGCCCCATCCACTTCCAACGAGCCGCGTCAATCTTTACTGGGATGACTTCAATCTCAAACCGCGGCACCTCCCGCAGGAGTAATTCCGCGTCCGCACTCGAAGGCACATCGGAGCGCGACATTTGTCTGGCGATTTCTGTCAACGTATCAACGGCTCTCTTGAGGCTGCTCCGAGCTTGCGCGATCGACTGATCCACTCGCCTCTGAACCGTATCGTGCGTCCACTCAGAGATCTCAAATGGGGTGAAATGTCTCTTCTTGCTCGCGGCAATTCGCACCGTGATCATCTCGGCAAGTTCTGTCATTGTCGTCTCTGGGCGTTCCCCTAGTTCAAAGAATGCCTGGCTCAGCAGCGTCTGCTGTTCGCCAATTTCTCCATTGATCTTGCGAAGCCGGACTTCGACATCGTTAGCATCTAGTGCGTTCGCGACCTCTCTCCCTCGCTTCTCTCGGTGAAGCGAGGTCTCAAGAGCCGCAATTACCGAGTCCCGAAGCGCCCCGATTTTCCTTGCGACCGACGCCTCCCGCA
>JASHVU010000508.1 GCA_030044455.1 Acidobacteriaceae bacterium
CGCGGCCGATGCGGCGGACCTCATCTTTAAATAGATCGCGCAGCGGTTCGATCAACTTCAACTTCATCCGCTCCGGCAATCCGCCCACGTTGTGATGACTCTTGATGGTCTGGCTGGGGCCTTTGACGCTCGAGCTCTCGATGACGTCGGGATAGAGCGTGCCCTGGACCAACCAGTCCACACCGCCGGTTTCGCGCGCGATGCGGTTGGCCTCGTCTTCGAAGACGGCGATGAACTCCGCGCCGATGCGCTTGCGTTTGATTTCGGGCTCGGTGACGCCGGCGAGTCTCTCTAGGAAGCGGGCGCTGGCGTTGACGGCGACAATGTTCAGGCCGAGCTTGTCGCGCAGGTTGCGTTGCACGTTCTGAAATTCGTTTTTGCGGAGCACGCCGTTGTTCACAAAGATGCAGGTGAGCTTGTCGCCGATGGCCTTGTGAACAAGCACTGCGGCAACTGAAGAATCGACGCCGCCGGAGAGGCCGCAGATCACGTGGCCGCTGCCCACTTTCTCGCGGACCTGGGCGACGGTACTCTCGATGAAGTGCGCGGGGGTCCAGTCTCCGCGCCCGCCGCAGATGCCGAGGACGAAGTTTTTGAGGAGCTGGGCCCCAAGCGGCGTGTGGTGCACCTCGGGGTGGAATTGCACGGCCCAGATGCGGCGCTGCTCATTGGCGATGCCGGCCAGCGCGTTGGCTGTGGCGGCGGTGCGATGGAAGCCGGAGGGCAGTTCGAGGGCCTCGTCGCCGTGACTCATCCAGACATGGAGACTTTCGGGCAGGCCGGCGAACAACTGCGTTGACCGGTCCTCGATTGAGACCACGGCATGGCCGTACTCGCGCTTGAGAGCCGAACGGACTTTGCCGCCCAGGTGATGAACGATGAACTGGAGACCGTAACAGATGCCGAGGATCGGCGCCCCGATCTTGAGGATGCCCGGATTGGCGGCCGGCGCATCGGCGTCGTAGACGCTTGACGGCCCGCCGGAGAGAATGATGCCGATCGGATTCAGGTTGAGAATTTCAGCGATCGGGGCGGTGCAGGGAAGTACGACGGAGAAGACGTTGAGCTCGCGGATGCGGCGGGCGATGAGCTGCGTGTACTGCGACCCGAAATCGAGAATGACGACGGTCTGGGTGTCCACGTAACAGTGTGGCAGGGGGCGGGAGGAGATGTAAAGAACAGAAAGGATACCCGGTGCCTGCCTCGCAGGACTTTCGCTGTGGTAGGCTGATTTGCAATCAAGAGTAGCCTGTAAGTTTGCGGCCGTTTTATCTCCCCGGGGTAATTCCAGCAATTTCGCCCCGCGTTGCAGCGCCACCCAGCAAGAGCGGGAATTCACTTCAGAGGGGCCTCGATGAAAACCTTTCGCATTTTCCTTCCAGCGCTGATCCTGATCGGCGCGATCGGGGCGGCTGGGACCGCCGTTGCGCAGTCACAAGCAGTGCACCAGGACACAGCTTCGCAGCCCCAGGAACCACCCGCGATCAAGAGCTTCGACGCGTCAGCCATGGACCTGACCGCCGATCCCTGCACTGACTTTTACCAGTACGCCTGCGGCAACTGGATGAAGAACAATCCCGTTCCCAGCGACCAGGTGCGATGGGCGCGATCATTCTCAGTGCTGCGGGAGCGCAACCGCTACCTGCTTTGGAAAGACCTTGACGCAGCCGCAAAAGACCCCGCCGATGCGCTTCAGAAGCAGTATGGGGACTTTTATGCGGCGTGCATGGACACAGCCACCATCGATAAGCTGGGCTTCGCGCCGGTCAAGGCTATCTGGACCCAGATTGACGGCCTCAACGATGTAAAGGGTCTGGCGGCGCTGCTGGCAGAGATGAGTAACGCGGGAACGCCGGATGGGTTTTTCCGGTTTGGCGTGGAGCAGGACGAAAAAGATTCGTCGAAGCAGATTGCGCAGATCGGCCAGGGCGGGATCTCATTGCCCGATCGCGATTACTACATCGTCGACTCCAAACGCTTTCAGACCATCCGCGCCCAGTACGTGGACCACGTGACAAAGATGTTTGTGCTGGCCGGCGACACGCCCGATGAGGCGGCAAAGGAAGCCGGCGCGGTGATGGAAATCGAGACTGCGCTGGCCAATGCTGAAACCAGCCGGACCGAGATGCGCAATCCTGAAAAACGCTATCACATTTACACGGTCGCCGATTTTGATAAGCTGGCGCCACTCTTCGATTGGAGCGGATATTTCCAACAGGTTGGAATCGGCCATTTTGACACGCTGAATGTGGCCACCCCTTACTTCTTCACCGCCTTGAACACCCTGATTGCCAGCCAGCCTCTGAGCAGCTGGAAGAGCTATCTGCGCTGGCAATCAATGCACGGCCTCGCCCAGGATCTGCCGCAGCCTTTCTTCGATGAGAACTTTGCCTTCTTTGGACGCACGCTCGCCGGCCAGCAGGAGCCGGAGGCGCGCTGGAAACAATGCACCTCAATGACCGACCGTGCGCTCGGCGAGGCCGTGGGCCAGGAGTGGGTGAAAGAAAACTTTCCCCCGTCGGCCAAAAGCAGCATGGATAAGCTGGTTGCAGAACTTGAAAAGGAGCTGGGCGTAGATATCGGCCAACTGCCGTGGATGACCGATGAAACCAAAAAGGCGGCCGAGCAGAAGCTCGACATGATCCGCAACAAGATTGGATACCCCGAGCACTGGCGCGACTACTCGAGCGTGAAGGTCAGCCGTACCGATCTCATTGGCAACGTGGGGCACTCGGCCGCCTACGAGCGCAATTACCGCTTCGCCAAGCTGGGCAAGCCAGTGGACGAGAAGGAGTGGGGTATGACTCCGCCCACCGTGAATGCCTACTACAGCCCGAGCTTCAACGACATCAATTTTCCTGCCGGC
>JASHVU010000046.1 GCA_030044455.1 Acidobacteriaceae bacterium
AACTCGAACCGCACTCCGCGCTGCTTGAGCACCTGGTAGAGGGGCGCGAAAACGACGTCTCCCATGCCTGCGCTCATGCGCCAGAACAACGAGCCGCGGTACGTGAAAAACATGCGCATGGCACCGCGCAGCGCCACGCCGGCCGCGAGCCGCGGACGGGTGACGTCGCCATCTTCAAAGGCGAAGGCAAGGTCATATATTCCGCGCATGAAGCCTGAAGCCAAGGCTTGCTCCGACGCGCCATTCATGCGCAGCCACTCCCGCCAGTCGTAGTCGTTGATGGCATCGAAGCCGCGCGGATCGAGCGCCAGTCCGCTGCGTATTGAGCCGCGCAGGATGGCCAGTATCAGATCGATGACCTGCCACACCCGGCGCACTTCGCGGTCGCCCTCAACAATCGAAGCGAGATGACGGCGCGCCGCCACTGACAGGCCTTCAACGAGTTGTGCGACGGGCGATGCAACGCCAGAGAACAACTGCGGGGGAAAAATGTCGGCAGCCTGGCGAAGCAGCTCACTGGCTTCGAGAACAGCCGCAGTAGTGGCGAGCTGGCCGTAACGAAGCAAAGTGCCGATGGCTGAAGCCAGCGCCTCGGGGCCTGATGGAGTGGAGCGAGCCGCGGCTCCGGCGCTGTCGGAAGTAGGCTCATTTTCCATCGCTCCAGCCGAGCGCAGCAATTCCACAATGAGCGTGACGGCCTGGCGAAGGTACGCGGCCACGGTGAGCGGATCGCCGCTTCGAGGGTCGCCGGGCTCACCTTTGCCGGGAGGAAAGTGCGCCAGCCAGAAATCCCATCCATCGGGTCCACGGTCTGCCACGCCTACATCGGGCGCAGGCTTGAACGCGTCGCTCCAGTGCTGAAACCGGCAGTTTGGATAAGCCAGGCTACGTTCCGCATAGCATTCCCTCATCAAGCGGAACGCATTCTCATAAAAGCCCATCCACAGGTGGAGGCCGTGTTCTTCAAAGCGCCCAGCCACCCCGCGCCCTGAAGCACCTTTTCCCCCAAGTCTCCATCCCATCTGATAAACGGTAACCTGGTAGCGGCCCTTGTGTTCGGGACGGGTGAGTTCAAAAGCCGCCGCGAGCGACGCGCATCCGCCTCCTACGACAGCCACTCGCACTGGTGGCTTATTCGAATTTGCCATCAGCGCAACCCCTTCTTGCACCAAGTGGCCGGACGCGGCAGTTCCTGTGGAAGCCTGGTCTCGTCATCTCCGAGGGCTTCCACAATCTGGCTGGCAGTCAGTCCTTGCGCGGTGCTCAGATCGGCGCCGCGCAGATCAGCACACCTCAGAAAGGCCGATGCCAGGCTGGCATCGCGTAAATCGGCGCCGGAGAGATTGGCTGAGAACAGATCCGCGCCATCGATTTTTGCGTAGCGGAGGTCAGAACCGCGCAGGTTTGACTTGCGCAGAATTGCCCGCTCCAGGCATGCCCCTTTGAGATTCGCGTGCTGAAGGTCGGTATCCAGAAGAAAGGCTCGATTCAGGTCGGCATGTGCGAGCAGAGCGTTAGCCAGGCGTGCGCCATTCAGCATCACCACGCCTGGGTTCAGGCCGCGGAATGCATTCCAATTCTCGGCCCCTGACTCCAACAGGTGAACTAGATCCTGGGAAACCACTACTCGGCCCTTCTCTTTCAGTTTTGGGGAGTTACGGCTGTCTGAAGATTACTTGAATGCCCCGATTCGTCAAGCAAAATCGCAATCCTCATCGAGTCTGAGTTCCTGTCAGGCAGGAAGCGGGGACAAGCCCAGACGGGAGATGAGGCGGCCAAATTCCGGATGGGGCCGAAGCACGTCGAAGCGAGGATCGACATTGACCCAGACCAACTGCCGGATTCGATTCTGAAATGCAGATTCAAGACATTTGATCGACTCATCCTGGTTGCCAAGTCCGGCGTGGATCAAGGCGGCATTCAGCGGCGATACCCAAGTTTTCTCTTCGAGGTTATGGAGGTTCTGGAGCGTCTGACTGGCTTGGTCGCGAAGGCCGATGCGCGCGTAGCAATAACCAATCTCGGCCATGGCCGCAGGTACCTGCCCCATAATATTGACGGCGTCCTCGAAACATTTCAGGGCCTCGTCGTTCCCGCCCTGTTCCAGCAGCACCCGGCCCAGCGACCAGTGCGCATGCCCGAAACCTGGATTCGACTGCAGCGTACTGCGCAACGTTCGAGCGGACTCATCCCACTGGCGCATTCTGTATAAACACCCACCGAGGGCGGTACTGACAATCGGCGACAGAGGATCGAGGCGAAGGGCATGGTGCAACTCGCGCAGCGCTTCTTCCAGTCTGCCTAGCGGAGTGAGAAAGTCCAACCCATAGTGAAAGTGGACCTCGGCCAATCCCGAGTGGCCAGCCAAGGCTCGATCGAAGGTGTTGCCGGCCGCGACCCAATCCCAATCCCACGCCGCCTGGGTGATTGCCAGACTGCAAAGACCTGATATGGAGTTTGGCTGCAGACGCAGTGCTGCAGCCAGCGCAGCTCTCACCGCCGGTACGGCTTCTGAAGCCGGTTGAAGCCCATACCAATCAAGCCGCATGTGAGTTTCCGCAATTCCAATCCACGCGGGAGCGAATGCGGGTTCGATGGCAGCGGCCCGGCGGTACAGGTCGAGCGCGCGCTTAAACCCCTCCGAGGTCTCCTGATTAAAGGCCGATCGAGCCTGCAGATAAAGATCGTAGGCTTCGGATGAGGGTTTTTTCGAAATGGGTTCCAACGCAGAAAATCGGGCTCCAAGTTGCAGGCGTAGTTTTTCAAGCACCGCGGCAGTCAACTCATCCTGGAGCGCGAACAGATCGCGGACCTGCGCATCGAAACGCTGCGACCAGAGCTGATATCCGTCGCTGGTCTGGCTCAGCTGCATGGTAAGCCGAAGGTTGTCGCCCGACCGCCGCAGGCTTCCATGCACCAGCAGGCTTGCTCCGAGACGTTTGCCGATATCCCGCACATCGGGCGTGGTTCCTTTGCACTGAAACGAAGAACTGCGTGAGACCACATGCAGACCCTCGATCTGCGTGAGGCCATCGATCAATTCTTCGGCCAATCCGTCGCAAATATATTCGTTTTCAGAGTCAGGACTGATATTAATAAGCGGCAGAACGGCAATCGTGCGCGAATTGACCGAGTCAGCAGTTGTTGCGGACAATTCACTTTTTGCTGACGCGGCCTTCAGATCCGCGAGCATCTCCTGTATTGTCTTGTATCGATCTGCCGCATTCCTTGAGAGCGCGCGGCGGGTCACTGTCTCAGCAGCAACGGGGATATCGGGTCTGATGTCGCGCATCGGCGTTGGATCGACCGTCTGCGCTGAAAGTATTATGGCCACTGCATTGTCGCCTTTAAAAGGCATTTCGCCGGTGAGAAGCCGATACAGGATTACGCCGAAGGAGAATATGTCGGCGCGCTCATCTACATCTTCGCCGCGAGCCTGTTCGGGGGCCATGTACCCAACGGTTCCGACGGTCATGCCGGCGAATATGCTTGGAGCCTCTGTTTCCGAATCCGGGCCGAACGGGCGAACGATCGTGGCCACGCCGAAATCCAGAATCTTGATTTGTCCGTCTTCTCTCACCAAAATGTTCGCAGGCTTCAAATCGCGATGAATCACACCGGCTGAGTGTGCCGCTGCGATCGCATCGCCGATGGCCACGGCCATTTGCAATGCACGCTCCACGGGAAAACCGCCGCCCGGAATCAATTGATGGAGTGGATGCCCCTGAACAAATTCCATCACAATGCAAGTCATTCCGCCATGAACGAGAATGTCGTAAACGGTTACGATTCCTGGATGATTGAGCGAGGAGGTCAACTTTGCCTCGCGAAGCATCGGAAGCTCAAGCGCCGAGCTCGGAGAATTGGGCTTGATCATCTTGATAGCGACGCTGCGCAGCAGGCGGGTGTCATACGCCCTGTAAACGGTCCCCATGCTGCCCGATCCTATGAGCGACTCGATCTGGTATGGCCCGATCTGCGCACCGGGGAGGAGCGGTGCCGCGCCGGCTTCAGGCGCGTTGGGGTGGGCGCCAAAGCCGTCCGCGATGTGGCTCCCGGGCATCACCCTCATAGCATACAACTTTCATTGTTCAGCCCGGATTGCAGGTGACGGCATAGATTTTCAAGCTTCAATCACACCGCAAGCGTATTCAGCACAACCCGCGCCTCGCGGAGGTCGGGGGCGTCGAAGCCTTCGGTGAAGGCGCCGTACGCAGCCGCCAACTCTTCCCGCTCTCTCGATGCAGACCCTAATTGAACACGCACGCGACAGAGGCTCACGAGCGACCGGAGTTCGAGCATCTTGGCCCCCTGAGCTCGCGCCAGACGGAGCGACTCCCGTATGCTGCTCTCGGCTTCAGCGA
>JASHVU010000509.1 GCA_030044455.1 Acidobacteriaceae bacterium
CCGGCGCGCGCACAGTTGATGGCCGTGGCGTGGCTGCGCTGGCGCTTGTTTGCGAATGCATTTGTGCGCCGCCGGCCGAAAGGAACGAGCCAGGTATTGGGGCTGGTGTTCGCGATCTTTCTGCGTATCTTTCTTTGGCCCATCTTTGCAGTGATGGTGCTGGGCCCGGTGGTATTCAGCGGCTTTCTGGCGTGGAATTTGACTCATGAGAACCAAACTCAAGACTTGGCCGCTCTTCTGGCCGGCCTGATGATCTTCTGGCAGTTCGTCAGCATCAACGGAATGAACATTGCAACCAGTACCAAGACCTTCGATCCGTCAACGTTGACGCGATTTCCGATTCCGTTTCCGCGCTACCTGGTGCTGCGCACGCTCATCGGGCTGCTTACCGCGAGCACCGTTGTAGGATGTCTGGCGTCGCTGGCCGTAGCCGTGGGGATGGGGATTGCCCGAAGTGAACTCCTGCTGCCCGCGCTCATTGTGATGGGTGTCTTTGCATTGATGAACGTCTTTATCACCCGCATGCTGGGCGTGTGGTTTGAACGCTGGCTGGCGAACAGACGCTTTCGCGAGATTTTCAGCGTGCTCATGGCATCGTCTTTTGTTGTCGTCCAACTCGCAGTTCCGTCGCAGTCTTCGATGCAGGTACACCACACCATGATGCCCTGGTACATGCGCCTCGCGCACAACTCCACCGCAAGCCTCGGCTGGCTGCCGCCGGGGCTGGCAGCGCATGCGATTCTCTCCGGCGCACATGTGCCGGCGGGGTTACTCCGGCTGGCCGGCTTGTTGACATACACCGTACTTTTTCTGGCGATCTTCGCGGTGCGTCTGCACAAGCAGTTTCTGGGCGAGTTGCTGGTTGATTCCCCTTTAGCCGCAAGCAAAACGCGGGCAAGGCGCGCGGAGCGAATCGGCAAAGCGACAGCCGCGAGAACCGCCAACGCAACCTCCAAACCGGATCACAGCCTGATTTCGCCGGTGATTGCGGCCTGCCTGCGCAAGGAGTTTCTGACATTGAAGGCCAACACGGGGGTATTGGTAGGTCTTCTCACCCCACTGGTTTTTGTCTTCATCCTCGAGCGGGGTCCCGCGGCCAGGCACACCGAATACTTTCTGCCCACCGCACTGGGCTATGTGCTGCTGGGAGTGGTGGGCAGCTTTTACAACGTATTTGGCGCCGACGGCAGCGGCGTTCAGCTTTACTTTATGGCGCCAGTGCGAATGAGCAGTGTGATTGCGGCCAAGAACATGGCGCAACTGACACTGGTCTTTGCGGAGGTCGCGGCGGCATGGTGTCTGGTGCTGTTGCTGGCGAAGAATCCCATACCGCTGCCTGTCCAGGTTGCCGCGGGCCTATGGTTGATTTTCTTTGTGGCCACGAATCTCGCCTTCGGCACGTTGCGATCGATTCAGGCACCGCGACGATACATTCCCGGCCAGTCGCGGCAGTTGAAACAGACTACTCCTACCAACCGGACGAGCGGCTTGCTGGTTTTGGCGGTGCTGATCGGCGGGCTGATTGTGCAGGCTCCGGTTACGTTTGCGGCGCGTTATTTTCACCTGCCGTGGCTGGGAGCCGCGGTCTTTTCAGTGCTGGCCGCGGCAGCAATCGGGCTGTATATTCTGTTACTGCGCTTTTCTGAAAGCCTTACCCTGAAATACCGCGACCGTCTTACTGAAGAGCTTTGCAAAACCGGTTGAGGGAAAGACTAGCTGAAAACTCCGGCGTTTGTTTCCAAAGCTTTCGCTAATTCCTCCCGCGAGGGTTAAGCAAGCAGCTGAAGAAAGTCAGGCTGTTCGCGAGCGGTGAAGAAAATCCTCCCTCAGGACCTGAAGGCCGCGTTCTTTTTTGCTACTTGCGGCACGACTGAAGTCGTGCCCTTTCAAGACAGTGCCATTCACGAGATTCTTCGGCAACGTGCGAGCCGAATCCCTGAACCCAAAGCCGTTCGGTGCGAATCTATTCGTATAAGTCCGCTTGCCGCAGAAGGGCATCGGAGCAGCTTTAATTCATCGCGATCAACAACTTCCCCGGCCCACAAAAAGCAAAGCCGAACGCGGAAATCGATTGAGGAGAACCCTTGGCGGATCACGCAGGAGCCCTGCCATCTGCAGCAATTGCTAAGCCGCAGACGGTGACGGTAACCAACCCGAACATTGACGAACACGCTCGGTGGAAGCCGCGGGTGAACCCGTGGATTATCGCAGTCACCGTGGCGTTGGCCGCGTTTATGGAGGTGCTGGACACCTCGATTGCCAACGTGGCGCTGCAGCACATTGCCGGCACGCTGGGCGCAAGTCCCGACGAAGCGACCTGGGTGCTCACCAGCTACCTGGTCTCAAACGCAATTGTGTTGCCGTTGGGCGGCTGGATCTCAAGCATCATGGGGCGCCGGAACTTCTTTGTGATGTGCATCGTGATTTTCACTGTAGCAAGCTTTTTGTGCGGCGCGGCGCCTACGCTGAGCATGCTGCTCATCTTCCGCGTGATCCAGGGCGCGGGCGGGGGCGGCTTGCAGCCCATGGCCCAGGCCATTATGGCCGACAGCTTTGAGCCGCAACAGCGCGGTCAGGCCTTTGCGCTCTATGGGCTGGTGGCCGTGCTGGCGCCGTCCATCGGGCCCACGCTGGGCGGCTGGATTACCGATAACTTCTCCTGGCGCTGGATCTTCTTTATCAACATCCCCGTCGGAATTCTGGCGTTCTATCTGGTTATGCGCCTGGTTGAAGATCCACCCTGGATCAAGGCCGACCGATCGCTTCTTAAGAACATGGATTACCTGGGCCTCGCGTTCCTTACCATCTCAATGGGAGGAATGCAGATCATGCTCGACAAAGGCGAGGAGAACGATTGGTTCCACTCAGACTTTATACGGTTCTTCGCGGTCCTCTTTGTTGGCGGGCTCATCGCGCTGGTGTTGTGGGAGTGGCGGCAGAAGAGTCCGCTCATCAACCTGCGGCTCTTCCGGTTCAAGAACTTTGCCATCTGTTGTTTCCTGATGATGCTGGTGGGTGGCGTGCTGAACGCCAATACGGTGCTGCAGCCCGAGTTTACCCAGCAACTGCTGGGATACACCGCCACCACCGCGGGCCTGGCCCTGACTGCCGGCGGCGTGGCCCTGGTGATCATGATGCCGCTGGCGGGGTGGGCAACCGGGAAATT
>JASHVU010000510.1 GCA_030044455.1 Acidobacteriaceae bacterium
TCTCTGGCTCCGGGTGAGATTCTGGGAACGGTCCGGAACCCGATTTCATTTTCTCACCTCGCGGGGGACGAGGCAGGCACATCAACACTTTAGGAGATGCAGCCTGGGGAATTCGAGCGAAACCAGAATAGGTGTGTCCTATTTGAGCCTTGTGCAGGTTCGCCGCTCCTTGGGGTCGCGTCGACTTGAGCGATGCCGGTTCGGGTGCAGTCATTCTGGTTTCGCTACAGGATGCGTGAAAAGACACCAATAGCCGTTTCGGGAAAGTGAGTGGGCCCTGGTATGACCTTCCACGCGTGAGGTGAAAAAGATGCCGGGAAGGCCGAGCAGATTCACTTGGAAATCCGCTCAAAGCCCGCCCGGCTCAATGCTGGGGGAGGGTTCTGGAGAGATGCCCCCCTCACGGGGTGGAACACAACACTTCTTGGGATGAACGATATGGGGAAGAAGTTGCATGGCAGATCGAGAAAGTTGAATCTTCATACCTGGATTTCGGTGCGGGGCCGGGGGTGACGGAATGCGGAAATGCACGGGCAGCGTCTGATGAGTTCTGAAACAGATATCCGTCAAGAAACTTGCCGCGGAGGTTAAAACCCATGTATGGGCTGCGCCTCTAGTGGCCCGGGACCCAGAGGGTGCCCCGCCGTGCCCTGGTTATGAGACTTTGGCGGCAGGATTGGTCAGACGCTGCCTACCGCGTTTTAGGAAGAGGTGTAATGTCACTCACGGTTGTGCAGGGTCAGCGCTCCTTGGGGTCGCGCTGACTTTGTGACGTTGGTTTCTCCTTCCTGTATTTCCTAAAACGCTTCAATATCCCGCGGCTTTGCCGGTGTGTCCGCGGTGGTCCTGGCCGCCCTCGAGTTCGCCGTTCGCCGGGTCAACGGCGATGCACTCACCGTCGGACCAATGCCCGCGGCTGAGGCCCAGATCGTATCCCATGGCGCGGAGGGCGTCGATGGTTTGAGGGGCGAAACCGGGCTCGAGGTAGAGCTTGTCAGGCAGATATTGATGGTGGAAGCGCGGAGCGTCAACCGCTTGCTGAATGTTGAGCCCGCCTTCGGCTGCCGAGAGAAAGATATTGGCCACGGTGGAAATGATGCGACCGCCGCCGGGTGAGCCAAGAACATAGCGCAGCTTGCCATTCTCAAGCACGATGGTTGGCGTCATTGAGCTCAGCGGGCGCTTGAGGGGTGCGATTGCATTGGCCGGCCCCTGGATCAGCCCGAACATATTGGGCGTATTCATTTTGGAGGCAAAGTCATCCATCTCGTCGTTGAGCAGAAAGCCGAGCGACCCGGCGGTGACGTGCGAGCCAAAGCTGTCGTTGAGCGTGGTGGTGACGGCAACGGCATTGCCTTCGCTGTCGACGACCGAGTAATGCGTGGTGTCGTTTGACTCTTCGCGGCGGCGTCCGGCGGTGGTGGGCGCAGGCGGAACAAAGCCCGCGGGACGAACCAGGGCGGCGCTGGGCGTAGCTTTGTCCGGGTCGATGCTTGCTCGCCACGCGGCATCGTAATTCTTCGCGGTGAGCGCGGCTACGGGAATCTGGTTGTAATCCGGATCGCCCAGGTATTGGGCACGGTCCATGTATGCGCGGCGAAAGGCCTCGGTGACAAGGTGAATCCATTCGGGCGAACGGTCGCCGTACTTCTTCAGGTCGTAGCCCTCAAGAATATTGAGCGCGCTTACGAGCACGACGCCGCCCGAGGATGGAGGAGGGGCGCTGAGAATCGTGTAGTCATGAAAGGTGCCAACCACCGGCTCGCGCTCAACCACGGTGTAATGAGCGAGGTCGTCGGTGGTGAGCAGCGAGCCTTTCAGGTCGGCGACAAGTTCCTGGGCCATTTTGCCGTGGTAAAAACCGCCGGGATCGTTGGAAATGCGTTCGAGGGTCCGCGCCAGCTCAGGCTGTTTGAATGTCTCACCGGCCTTCAAGAGATTCCCATCGCGCTGGAAGATGCGTTTTGAGTCGGCAAACTTTGCGAGGTCGGGATCGGCGAACTCGCGGGCTTCACCTTCTGAAAGCACGAACCCGTCGCGCGCCAGCGCAATGGCGGGGGCCATAACTTTTTTGAGGCCGAGGCGGCCGTATTTCTTTTCTGCGTAAGTGAGTCCGGCGACTGAGCCTGGAGTGGCAATCGATCTAAGCCCAAGCACGCTGGCGTTGGGAATGACATTGCCATGTGCGTCGAGATACATGTTCTGGGTGGCGGCGAGGGGAGCTTGCTCGCGGTAGTCGATAAAGGTGGAATGGCCCTCGTGGGTGCGGAGCAGCATGAAGCCGCCGCCGCCGAGGTTCCCGGCGACGGGATGCACGACGGCCAGGGCAAATCCCGTGGCGACGGCGGCGTCAACGGCGTTGCCACCCTCGCGCAGGATTGAGACACCTGCATCCGAGGCCAGGTGATGGACGCTCACCACCATGGCGTGCTGCGCGCGTACGGGTTGCTCATCCAGATAGGGGATGGTATTTGCGGGGTTCTGCTGGGCGCGGGCGGGGATCAGGAGCGCCGAGCAGGAAGCAAAGATGGTTACGAGCCAGGTGCAGGGACGGCAGGTTGGCATCCCAAGATCATAACTTTTCAGCGCGGCCGGGGTTCATCTTTTCGAGGCAGCGCAGCCACGGGGGCCGGTCTGCCCGCGAGAGGTATCTTGGTCGATGCGGTCGCGCTGACGCAACCGATTCGGTCGCGTCCATACCTGATGCAGGAAAGAGAGGAGCTTGCGGGACACAAAAAGCGCCAGTTGTGAATCAAAGGCAGCAAGTTAGCGTCTCTTGGCATTGCGGGTCAGCAAGTTGGGCGTGGTTCGGGCCGCCCCTACGGGGCTGCGGAATATTGAATTCGCTTAGCCAGGACGGCGTTCGCTCGACGCGAACTTGTCCTGGGCTAACTTCCTCGCCTCCCTCCGGGAGGCAGCGCATCGAGCAGTTTGAGCAGCAGGATTCCGCACACAGGTTGGCAGGCATCGCAGCTTTCGCTGCTCGCTTCAAATTCATATCAAGGAGGCAAGGTTAAACGCAATGATCAAAATATGGCTCAGGACTGCCGGATGGATTGCATTTTTGGGATTGCTGTCACTGGCATTTGTTTCAGGTTCGGCCCAGGCGCAAACCGATGTGGCGCTCAGCATCTACGGCGCCTTCAGCGGATCGACCAACGGCAACGGTGTACAGCAAAGCCCATCGAATTCCGCAGGCGGGATCATTGAGCTGCGGCATATCAGCCATCCTCTCATCGGATACGACATCACGTACTCGTACAATCGGGACAACCAGGCTTATTCGGGCACAGTGGTCCTCCCTTCTCCCTGTCCTTCATCGGGATGTACGATCACCGCGGCCGCGGTTTCTGCCAACGCCCATGAGCTCACGGGAGATTATGTGGCGTCGGTCAAAATCGCCAACCTGAGGCCGTTTGCCCTGGCCGGGGCGGGCCTGTTGCTCAACGAGCCAGTAAGCGGCCAGAACAATACGCAGTCGGCGACGAAGCCCGTTTTCGTTTACGGTGCGGGGCTTGACTGGGGCCTGGTGCCGCACCTCGGGTTGCGGCTGCAATACCGGGGCAATCTTTACAAGGCGCCCGACCTTTCGAAGCTGTACACGTCGACCGGGGCTTTCACGCACTCGGCTGAACCCATGCTGGGCGCATATTTCAGGTTTTAAAGAGGCAGGGAACGAGGGAGCAAGGGAGCGAGTCAAGGATTGGCCTCAGCGGCCGGAGATCAGCATCAGCGGATCGGGAGTGACCTGGCAGGTATGGCCGGCCGGAGCGCTCCAGCTTGCACCATCGATGTAGGTCAGCGATACCAGTTTGATGGAGTCGACGGCCGTAAGCCCTGGCACCCAGAAAGTGCCTGTGGCCTGCCCGTCAGGCATGTCTCGAAGCGAAACTGTTACGGCGCGGACAGCATCGGGGCCACTTTTGCTTGGAGCGTTTTTGCTGTCCGCCCGGGTCATGTGGGCCTTGTCAGAGTATCCGCGGACCAGCAGCGAAGCGGTCGAAACAGTCGGTGTCATGACGGTAATGTGCATCCACTGGCCGATGCCGCCTGGGTGTGCGCGGCCGGTCATGATCATGGACCCGTCTGCCAGATGCGAGACATTCATCGCGGCTGGGCAGTTGGCTGCTTGAGCGAGTATGCGCTGGGTGAGAGCTGAGGCGCGTTCGCTGAGGAGACGCTGGGTTTCGGCTGAGACGGGTCCGCTCTGAGGCGATGAGCCATCGGCGGTTACGGTGCGGACAACTATATTGGAGACCTGCCCGCCGGGCGCGGCCGGAGAGCCCTGCTGCGCAAGGAGGGGTATCGAAGCTGAAATCAATGCGATAGCGAGCACGATGGACGATTTCATCGAAAACCTCCTCAGGTGAGGTCGCTCCTGAGTGCATCGCAGGCCCACGACCAAAATACTCCCGTCTGATCTTTGCAGCAAGTGAGCGGGCAGAAACGTCTGACCGGGCAGACAGGCGATTCGGGCGTCCGGTTCGACCACACCCATGTGTTACCGTTTGAGTACGGCGATTCGTAGCCGGTACGCGCTCTTCCCCTCAATTCGGAGCGGGTGTGGCGCGCCGCGGTTAGCCGCCGAACCGCAAAGGAATGTCGCAGCAGCCGGAAACGCAAGTGTCATCGATCATCCTTGGTCCGGCTTCGCTGCCCGGGCCGGGGGGTGAGTTTGTGCCGATGCCGGCCAAGAGCGATCCGACCCCGCCTGCAAGAGGTCTGACACGGGCGGACAGCGAACCGGGCCCGGCAACAAGCGAATTGGCGCCGGCAGCGCCCTCATCCGAAGTTGGTCAACCCGAACCTCCTTCTCCGCAACGAATTCCGCGCTGGCTGGTGCGCGTGGAATTGCTTTTGAGGGTGATGCTGCGCATGTATGTCGGCCTCGCCATCTGCTATGCGCCTTGGTCGCACGCATTTTGGGATCAGAACCCCATCTTCCTCCAGTTTCCGGCGCTGGGCGCGATCGCGTTGAACGGAGCGGTGCGCGGCCTGGTTTCCGGTCTGGGGCTTTTGAATCTGTGGATCGCCTTTCAGGATGCGTTGAGACGAGGCCGGGACTGACGGTCCCACGATTGCAACAATCCGCATCAGATCAAATGAGTCTGGACGGGAATTTATGAACGAAAGTGAACCAGGAACGGGAAATGGTGGGCAGGGAATTGAAACGACAACCGCAGCCGCAACGCAACCGGCCGAGGCGCCGGGCGCAGGCAACGACGGCGCGATGCCACCGCTTGCGGCCGCTCCACTTGCCTATGAGAATCCGGCATTTCTGAACAGCGCCGATGGACGCCTGATCCGCATTGTGTCGGAGTACCTGGAGCCATTGGCGCGTTTCAGGCGCGAACAAATCCAGGACACGGTTGTGTTCTTTGGGTCGGCGCGTTTCCGCGGCCGTGACGAGGCTGATCGCGCGCTTGAACTGCTGGCCAACACCGGCTCAACGCGGCCGGCTCCGAGCGAGGAACAGCCAGCGAAGGCGGGAGAGATTGCTGCCGGAGTTGCCACCGATCTGCAAATCAAGCGCGCCGTGGCTGCGGTCGAGATGGCGCGTTTCTACGAAGACGCACGGCGGCTGTCGCAACTGTTCACGCACTGGGCCATGAATATTCCGTCACGGAAGCGCCGATTCGTGGTCACGTCGGGGGGCGGACCAGGCATTATGGAAGCGGCCAACCGCGGCGCACATGAGGCGGGAGGCAAAACCATTGGCCTCAACATTGCGCTGCCATTTGAGCAGGCGCCCAATCCCTACATCACGCCCGGCCTCAACTTTGAGTTCCATTACTTCTTCATGCGCAAACTGTGGTTTGCCTATCTGTCAAAGGCGCTGGTGGTATTTCCCGGAGGGTTCGGGACGCTCGACGAGATGTTCGAGATTCTGACCCTGGCGCAGACGCAGAAGCTGGCCAAGAAAATCACCGTGGTTGTGTACGGTACCGACTACTGGAAGAAAGTGCTGAACCTCGACGCGTTGGTTGACTCCGGAGCCATCTCGCCGAATGACCTTGGGCTGTTCCAGTTTGCCGATACGCCGGAGCAGGCCTTTGAGATGCTGCGCCGCGGGCTGACTGAGAACTACCTGGCCGGTGAATTGGCAAAGGCCCAGGCTCAAAACCACGGCAACAATCACGATGAAGACCTGATGGCCGGTTGGACGGTGGAGGATTTCCTGAGCCCCGAGCTGGCCAGGACGCGGAAGTGAGAATAGCAGCCCGCAGCCAGTAGCTGCGAGCTGTGATTTGCTTGTCGCAAGACGCGGGATGGGAACTGCGGAGTGGTTGCTTCCGTATTTTTACCAGACATTCACAGTTTGGGCCGCGCTTATTGGTTTGGCGGTAGACTTGAAGCAGGTCACAGGCGCCGAATTGCGACGGACCCCGAATTGTGACGCCAAAAACGAGCGTCAGTTTGGCGCAAGAATTTGCGGAGTGCGGCCAAATCCGATTGAACGTAAACCGGTTCAAAATCTGAGATATTGAGACTCCTGGGGCCCGCAAAGATGGGCTGACGCGGAAGTTGCATTCGGTTTTCACCGGGATTTTTAGGTGATTTGCCGTAACTCTATTGATTCCTTTGTCAATTCTCCGCTCTTTTGCGCACCGTTAACAGTGCATTTATGGGAATCCATGGATACTGAAACTGCCAATCCGAAAAATCTAGCGAAGTTTCGGATCGAAGCGAGGATTCGGAGGGGAGACATGCCAACATCTTCCATCTCGTACCTGTGGCGGGATAAGGAGGTCCCCAAGGGCTTCCGAAGCGGGATCTCGCTGCACAGCCACACGAACCAATCGCAGGAGACCCTGGATTTCCTGGCCAACTTCGGCAACCAGTTTCCGGTGATGCGGCCGTTGCTGGCGCGGCTTGAGCGCCGCTCCGAGGCCGTTCACGGCGTGCGCATCAACTATGCGGCGAGTTATTGGACTCCGCCCATGACTCCAAAGCTGGCCTTCGATCTTGAAAGCAAACAGATTGAAAAGCTTGACCTGGCGCCGATGGTTTCAATCACCGACCACGACACCATCAACGCTCCCATGCTGCTGCGTACGGTGCCCAGCGCGAGGCGCATTCCGGTGTCGGTGGAGTGGAGCGCACCCTACGGCAGCATGCAGTCATTCCATCTGGGCATTCACAATCTGCCCAGCGCCAGGGCAACGGAGTGGATGAAGATCTTTACGGATTTGACCTCACACCCCAACGACGCCCGGCTGAGCGAGGTGCTTGCGGCGCTGGACCAGGAACCCAATGTGCTGGTGGTGTTCAACCACCCCATGTGGGATCTCTACCTGATCGGCAAAGAGAAGCACGAGTTCCTGGTGAATGAGTTTCTGCAGAAGAACGGCGCGTTTATTCATGCGCTGGAGCTGAACGGGTTGCGCAACTGGGACGAGAATCGACAGGTGCGGCGGTTGGCGGCGCAGTGGAACATGCTGCTGATCTCGGGCGGCGACCGGCACGGAGTTGAGCCCAACGCGAACGTGAACCTTACCAATGCGACGAGTTTCACCGAATTCGTGCATGAGATCCGCCGGCAGAAGTTGAGCAACGTACTGTTTATGCCGCAATACGCCGAGCCGTGGAAGCACCGCATTCTGCAGTCGGCAGTGGACGCCGTTCGCCACTATCCAGAGTTCCCGCAAGGATCGCGCACGTGGGACGAGCGCGTTTACCATCCTGATCGCAATGGGGTGGTAAGGCCACTCAGCGAATTGTGGCCCAACGGCGCGCCGCCGCGGGTGATGAGCGCGGTGATCGCAATGGTGCAAATGATGGGCCGCGGCCTGGTTTCAGGCGGCCTGCGCTACGCCTGGAGCGAATCGCACGAGCTGCGTCTGGCCCTCGGTGAGCACGATGGCTAGCGGGGTGTAGCGCCGCGCTCCTGCGCGGTTGTCGTACGGGTCTGAGAGACCCGCACACGGCTTCAACGGAGATTGTATTGTCGACGGAACCGATCGACCCCGTGCGCGAATCAACTGAACTTTGCCAAGCAGATTCTGTCGTCGCAATCGCCGGCGCCCAGCCTCC
>JASHVU010000511.1 GCA_030044455.1 Acidobacteriaceae bacterium
CGCGCCTTCCATGCGGTGAAACCATTGAATGTTGTCGTTCCCAATACTTGCACCTCCCAACTGGCCCAGAGCAAAGCTGGCAAATCCATCACCAAGGCTCGCTCCATAAAGATTTTGGCCTGAAGAGGACGGTAGAGATGTTTGAGCGGTACCGAATCCGTACGATCCGTCGGACAGGTCGTTGTGGGTGCCAAAGAGTTGATGACGGAAATCGCCGCCAAATTCGAGGGAATGGCGTCCGTGGGTCCAGATCGCAGACTCAGTGTTGTAGTAATTGTCGTCAATAAACGGAGCGTTGTTGATACCTAGTTGTGGAACGCCCTGCCGGTTGACGCTAAGTCCAGAGAAGATTGGGAAGGTTTTCGCAGCGCCGCCTGGCATATTTCCCAACGAGGGTAAGCCGAGAGAGGTCTGATCAAAGTTCTGCACGGCCGCATCCTGCAAGGCGTCGTGGCGCGTGAAGTCGAATCCGGCGTGGAGCACGAGATTGGGCGTGGCCGTATAGTTCGCATTGAGATATAACTGCGGGGCGGGGGTGTGGTTCCAGCGGGTCGAGCCTCCCACGGTGTTAATGCCGTCATCGGCATTGTCCTTGTTCCCGATCTCGTGCATATAGTAGCCAGAGAGGTGCCATCTTTCGCCAATATAGTGATCGAGCTTGATGCTTGTCAGGTATTGGTATTTGTTGTTCGGCTGCAGATTGGGGTAGTTGTTGTTCAGCGAATTGGCAGTGGCTCCTGCGGGAGCGGGCATATAGGTGAGAGCCTTTTGCGCTACCGGATCCCAAGTGCTGGGCGCGCCGATAAAGTTGTTCGGGAAAGGATCGCGGACTACAGCACTCGAACCATTCGTGCAGGTTGCCGTTCTGGTCGTCGCCGGATTATAGACTGCGCCATTGATCATCGCCCGGCCGAGGCAATCCAGAACCGGTGCTCCATTGTTATCCACGATGGGACCGAGCAAGAGAGAACTCAGGTCGCCATTGAGATACGCTTGCGTAGGAACTGTAATGGTTCCGTTGTTGAGGGTCTGCGCGTTGTGATACTCCTCGTATGCGAAGAAGAAGAAGGTCTTGTCGTGGCCGTTGTAGAGGTGAGGAATGAGCACCGGTCCCCCCAGGGAACCGCCAAAATTGAGCTCCCGTTGAACGGGGTCAGCCTTCTGGAAATTCGGACCTACGTAATTGAAGGGCTGTCCTGCGTCCAAATCCTCATTCTCGAGGTAGTTAAATGCGGTCCCGTGTAGCTTGTTGCTCCCTGACTTCGAGGTGTAGTTGAAGACTCCGCCCCCGGCCTCGCCAAATTGGGCAGAATAGTCGTTAATCATTACGGATTCTTCGCCAAGCGATTCGACCGAGGGCTGCTGCTCATCGGAGATGGCGCCCTTGACTGCCGAGGTATCGTCAAGGCCGTCCATAAATACCCGGTACGTAGTTGCGGGCGAGCCTTGGACATGGATATCGTTCCAACCGCCTCCGATGGATCCCGGAAGCAGGGCGGCAAAACCCATCGGGTCGCGTATAGCTCCGATGCCGTTAATGTTGATCGGAAGCTCATTCAGGTCCCTGGTAGTGACCTCGGAGTTGATCTGGGCGCTATCAGTCTGGAGCAGAGGAGCATCGGCCGTCACCTTGATGGTTGCGGTGGCCTGCCCCACAGCAAGTGGCAAGTCGACAGTTGCGGTCTCGCCAACCGAAACCGTGATTCCGCTGTGGATCAACTCGCTAAATCCCGCTGCCGACACTGTAACGGAATACTTGCCCGCAGGTAAATCCGGAATGTTATAGAATCCTGAGCCAGTTGTGATGGTACCGCTTTGAGTGCCGGTCTCGGTATTGGTGACGGTCACCTTGGCGCCGGATATGGCTGCGCCAGATGGATCGGTGACAGTTCCTGCTACACTGCCGCGATCGAGTTGGGCAAAGCAGGACACGCTCGCGCAGCACAGCACAATGAACATGAGGCTTAGATTGACGAACTTGAGCCAACCTCTTTCTTGCGTCAATTGGCCCCCCCTGGGTGTGCCGGCCACAAACCGGGAGCACCTACCGATACTTGCGATCGCGCGGTAAATCCAAGATTTGCTTAACGTCATCTTGCCTCCCTGAGTTCGCACAAGTTTTTCGTGACTTCGTAAGATCCTTCTTTACGGTCGGACACCACCGTACGCCTGAGGTGAAAGGAATGACAAGGTTAGACATGAATCTAACGGCACCCGTACGTCGCTGTTAATAAACAAGTTATCTTTTTTGATCGGTCGTAACGGTAGATACTTCCGTTAGTTGGAGAACAGTTGATTTAGTCGTCAATTGATCCTCTCGAGCGTCTAGCGAGAAACAGACCGCTACCGGGGCGATGTTCCTCGATCGGTGCTACTGTGGTGCAATCAAGACTCTCGTCTCAATCACCCCTCAAATGTGACTGCCCAGCCATAGAAGAATTCGTCCTCGAATAAACAGCGGCTGGCGCGCGGAATGGAAGACGCTTGAGACCGAGAACAGTCGGAAAGCTTCAAAGGAGCGATTAGATGGAATCACCCGAGACGATATTGACTTCGAGAAGGTATTTACTTTTCAGAGGAACTGCGGTAAGTGTCATGACAATGCTCACTTCATCGTCGGAAGCAAGCCGCGTAGCTGCAGCACATCCTGAATCTACCACGCGGAGTGTCAGAGAATTCGGCGCGGCCGGCGAAGGCGTGACCGATGATACGTCCGCGTTTCAGCGTGCCCTCGACGCCGTATCCCACGCCGGCGGAGGGATCGTCTACGCACCGCCGGGCAGATATCTCTTCAGAGGAACGCTCAACGTCCCCCCCGGCATAACCCTGCGTGGTTCCTATACCTGCGTGCCGTCTCACGTCGGCATGCGAAATCCCGGAGCCGCCAAACCCGGCGACGATGGCACCGCCCTGCTGGTGACGGCGGGAAGGGGAAACGAGGATGGTACGCCCTTTCTCACGCTGAACACGAATAGTTCCGTCGCGGGGATCACCATTTTCTACCCCGAACAGGTTACGGACTCCGCGCCGGTACCCTATCCATGGACGATTGTCATGCGCGGAAAAAATCCCGCGATTCTCGACGCGGAATTGCTCAACCCCTATCAGGGAATTGACGCCAGTAAAAATGAGCGGCACAACATACGGAACATTACCGGTCAGCCTATCCGGCGCGGAATATTTGTGGATGCCATCTACGATATTGGACGTATCGAGAACGTTCACTTCAATCCTTGGTGGAGCTCGCACGGAGCGGTTTACGACTGGCAAATGTAGAACGGTGAAGCATTCATTTTCGGTCGAGCCGACTGGGAGTACGTTTTGAATACATTCTGCTATGGATATCATGTCGGTTATAAATTCATTGCGACCGACACTGGAGAGTGCAATGGAAACTTTCTTGGAATCGGGGCAGATGACTGCAACCGCGCGGTCCTGGTGGAACAGAGCGCCCAGTGTGCGCTGCTCATCGCAAATGCTGAATTCACCTCGTTCCACGGCCCTGACCCAACCATGGTGGAGGTAGGGCCGGCTCATCACGGAGTGGTTCGTTTCAGCAACAGTGCCTTTTGGGGCCCCTGCAACCAGATTGCAAAGATCGCCGGCGAAGGTACTGTGGGCTTCAGCGACTGCACATTTGTGCAGTGGGGCAGGGATGGAGATCGCGCGGCCATTCAGGCGAGTTCCGGGACCGTCCTGATCCGGGGATGCGAGTTTCGCCTGAACAAACCCCACATTTCCCTTGGGGAGGCTGTGCATTGCGCCGTCGTTAGCGGCAACATCTTCAAAGGCGCCCCACAAATCACCTCTCCGCCACGGGCAAACTTACAGATCGGATTGAATGCAGGTTATTGATTGCCGGTACCCCGCAGCAATTCGATCCGCATTCGGAAGAGGCCAGATTTCGAACCTCGGCGCAACACTGAAGTCTATTTTCCGGTCAGGGAATAGCCTTTTGAATCAGGTGATGCGATGCCAGTTCGTCCCGCTTGATGAGCGTACATAAATCGAGTAGGGAATTACTTGTGCGTTCCGGCCGGAAATGAAGGTTGCTAAGAGCGGAAGCGGGAGAGCCTTCTCTCTCCAGCTTCGATTCCACCGGTGCGTCGTAACCGAAAGTCAAAGCTGGTATTTCTGCCAAGGAACTGGAGACAAGTACGTCCGAGCCTCTTCGGTTTTTCAATCTGTGGTAATACAGACCAGTCATGGTCATACAAAACAAGGTAAAACGGCAGTCCAAGCCTGAAACAGAGGAAATCTTGATACAAAACGGAATAGACGTAAACTTAACACAATAAACTATTTACACTATCATTGGCTTTGTTGTGAAGGAGATGGGAAAGGCTCTGGCGGAGAGAGGGGGATTCGAACCCCCGGTACAGCTTTTGACCGTACAACGGTTTAGCAAACCGCCGCCTTCAGCCACTCGGCCATCTCTCCGGCTGTCTGAACGCGATTATACCGGAATGCAAGCAGCCCTGTTCTTCTTCCCATCCAGTGCGAATTGGGAAGGTCCAAAAACCTGTCCCACGGGGTCATTTTTCTCATCGCAAGCCGGTCAAATGTTGTTAGATTCACATTGTGTTCCACCGCCCCCAGTCCGCGCGGCGTGCCATCAGGATGGTGCCGCTGATTGCAGCCACCTATTTCATGGTGTCGGGTGGCCCCTATGGCATCGAAGACATTCTTGGCGGGGCGGGCTTCGGCAGGGCCATCCTTATTCTTCTGCTGCTGCCGCTGGTATGGAGTGTTCCCACGGCGCTGATGATCGGCGAACTGGCCGCAGCGATCCCCGCCGAGGGCGGATTCTACGTGTGGGTGCGTCGCGCGATGGGGCCTTTCTGGGGCTACCAGGAGAGCTGGCTTTCACTCACCGCCAGCATCTTCGACATGGCGCTCTACCCTTCAATCTTCGTACTCTACCTGGGCGCGCTGTCGCCGTCGCTTACTGCGGACTGGCGGGCCTACGCATGGAAGCTCGCGGTGGTTGCGCTGTGCTGCGCGTGGAATCTGCGCGGTGCGCCTGAGGTGGGCAATGACTCAGTCAAGCTGGGCGCGCTGCTGCTGGCGCCATTCGGCGTATTCATCATTCTCGGGGTCTGGCATGGCATCGCGGTGCATCCCGCCATTGCGTGGGGCAGGCCGGCAGCGGGCGCGGGCATTTCGACGGCGCTGCTGGTAGCCATGTGGAACTACATGGGCTGGGACAACGCCTCAACGGTGGCGCGAGAAGTTGAGAATCCGCAGCGCAATTATCCGCGTGCGATGATCTTGGCGGCAATTCTGACGGCATTCACCTACGTATTGCCGCTTGCGGCAATGGCCTTGGGCGGGTTATCGCCTGAGGGTTTCACGACCGGCTCATGGGCCGATGCAGCCGGTTCGATTGGCGGGCAGTTTCTGGTGCTGGCCATCGTGGCCGGCGGCGCCATTTGCGGCGTGGGCATGTTCAACGCGCTGATGATGAGTTACACGCGCCTGCCGATCGCGATGGCTGAAGATGGCATGTTGCCACGCGTACTGGCCAAGCGAAACCGGCGCGGCGTGCCGTGGGTGAGCGTGCTGGCCTGCGGCGTGGCCTGGGCACTGGCGCTCGAACTGCCGTTTGAGCGACTGATCTCGATCGATCTGATTCTCTATGGAACGAGCCTGCTGCTGGAGTTTGTGGCGCTGGTGGTGCTGCGGGTTCGCGAGCCCGGACTCAAACGGCCATTCAGCGCCGGCAATTTTGTTTCGGCGTGCATGCTGGGCGTGGGTCCGGCTTCGCTGATCGGCTACGCTTTGTGGGCTTCGCGCACTGAGAAACTCGGCGACTCCAACTCCGCGTTCGCCAACGTCTCGGCGCTGGCATTCGCCGCGGTCATCGGGCTGCTTGGCCCGTTGTTTTACTGGATCACAACGGGAGTCTGGGGTCCCGCGCGTGAGCCGGCGCATCCGCCACAGCCTGCGCCTGAGGCTGAAGGGTAAATCGGACCGGGAAATCGTGGGGCGCTCCCAGCTTTCGACGCAGTTTGCCGCTGTTTGGCTCGATGGCGATGGCATGGGCCTACCCCCCCAATATTCCCTGCAAATAACTTGATCGTTTTCCTGCGGTTAGCGGAAAGATTTTGCACTAAACGCATTCCAATCAACGCGCTGCGTCCAGGTATGGAAGAATAAACGGGTTATGCGCCATCCTTTGCTCCTTCCTGCGTGCAACTCTATGAAAACAAAGCCCCGGAGTTTGCCTGCGTTGAGGTGCCAAAAGCGGCACCGAAACCAATGCGGCCCGGGGTCACCGGCTGGTATTCAGCCAACGATCCCGGGCCGTTTTTCAGAAGGATTCTCTGCTCTGAATTCAATGTAGCGCGGGAAGGGGAAATTCAATGCAAGTGTGTCGCAAATAAAAGCGAAATATTTTGTGGCTCGACGGGGGGCGTGGCCAACCGGGACGCCGGGACGAGCTTCTGCCACCGGAGATGGTTTGCGCTGGCGAGAGGTAAACGCAAGGCTATGAAGAACGGTGTGAATCGACAGGTTCAAGCACGGGTAGTGGTGCAGTTTGAATTGTCGGGATATAGAACTAGGGTACTGGTCAAGTTTGGAGGCTAGGGTGGAAAACACTTCTCAGAACCATAGTATGTCCATACATACGTTCCACCGCTTCCCGACTTTCCTCTGAATTTTTCAGCCTTGCAACGGCCAATTCCGAATGGAACTCTATATGCGACTTTCGACACGATAATCGCATTCGGATTCAGTTGCGAGGAGGTTAAGAAACTTGCCAGGTTGCAGGTCATAGTTGTTCTCGCGTTGGGCTCTAGCGTTTGGATCAATTCACTAGTTCTCATGACGCTCATGTTTTCCAATTCCATATGGGGGCCATTGGCCCGAGCTATGAAGCAGAGCGGAGTCACTTCATGAATTGAGTAGACGCTGGTGTTTTGGATTGAGAATTGCTGTTCAAAGGGATGCGTTGGATCGGTGGTAGCATATGGCTCAATTGAAACATCTGGACGTAGGGCCAACACGCCAAGCAGTCCAACGCCTGTC
>JASHVU010000512.1 GCA_030044455.1 Acidobacteriaceae bacterium
ATCTTCCGGTGTAACTGCAGGAATGCCTCCTGCGTCAGGTCTTCAGCCTCGGCTACGTTACCCACCATGCGCAGGCAGAGGGAGTAGATGCGCCTTTTATGCAGCGAGTAGAGCTGGGCAAAGGCCTGGTGGTCGCCTACCTGGGCGCGGGCCAGAACTTCGGCGTCAGCAGAGCCGGTGGCCGTTGTTTGCTGGCGGGCGAACGGCGCTCCGGCTAACGTGGAGTTGTCGCGCCCGTCACCTTTGGGCCCGGGTTTTGGGTGAGGAGGGGGATTGGAATCGGACATTCGCTTCCTTCAGACTCTATGGCAGAATCCGCTTACCGTGCGCTGGGCTTCCATCCTCGTTAGTATAAGAGGGGAAGGCGGGCCCAGATCTGCGGAGTTCCCTTGAGCCAGGTCTTTCACTTTTCCGCCCGGCGGATTTGGAATTCCATACTCTTGTTGGTGGAGTCGTTTTCCATCGGCAAGGTTGCCTGCGACAACAGAACCTGGCCTCGATTTGTGACTTCGTCGCCTTTCCGGCTTCAATCGACTGCCGTTTGAACGCAACCTGGCGCTCGGATTCGGGTCATCAAATTCAAGGTTTAGTGAAATAAGTGACCGAGTGAGGCGAGGCGGCTTATCTTGGCCGTAGCGTCTAATTCTCAACGTCGCGCAGGCTGACTCCAGTCCCTTGCGCCGGATCACGAATACGGTTTTGGGGAACGGATTTTCGATTCCCTTCTGGTTGGGAGAATAAAGTCTTGCGGAGAAAGCCGGAGGGCGAGCGCGGCCACCATCGCCGGCAACAGGAGCTGCTTCCTGCAGCCGTCCGGTACGGGGTTTTGCTGGGCTGCATCTTTTTTTTTGTTGCGGCTTCCAGCCTCGCCGCTCAGGCTCCCACTCCCCCAACCACCGCATCGGGTCCAGTCGCTAGTCCGGCCAATGCAGACAACCTTATTCGATCCACCCAGCCCACCATTCCGGGCTTTGCTCCGGCACAGCCGCTCGCCACTCCGGCGCCGGACGCCATCCTCCAGTTTGCCGGCCTCACCGTCACGCGTATCTCTTACACCGGGGTTCCAGTGGAACGGGTCAAGGCTATCGCTGCCCATTTGGCCCAATCCATGAACCAGCCTCTCCATCCCGACGACATTGCTCGCAGCATTCGTCAGCTTTATCGTTCCGGCCTCTACGACGACGTTGAGGTTGAAGCCCTGCGCGTTCCCAGCGGCGTCGAACTCACCTTCGTCGGCACGCCACGCGCCTTCATTGGCACGGTCGGCGTTTATGGAGCGATCGGCGCCACCATGAATACTCAGCTCGAGCGCGCCAGCCAGCTCACCGCCGGCACACGGCTGACTCGAGAAAAGCTCTCCCGTGCCGTTGACCAGATGCGCGCAACCCTCGCGACAAGCGGTTTTTACGAGCCTAAGATCGAGCAGCAGATTACTCCGCACCCACAGGATCAGCTCGTTGACATCGTCTTTCACGTGACTTCGGGACCGCAGGCCCGCGTCGGCAAGGTCGAAGTCACCGGGGATCCCGGTATCAGCCTGGCCGAGTTCGAGCGCTACGCGCATCTGAGAAGCGGCGCTCGCGTCGACCGCGATACCGCCAATCGCGCCCTCGACGGCGTTCTGCGCCATTACCAGAAGGGCGACCGGCTCGAAGCCGACGTCAAACTCGAATCGGCCACGTACGACACCGCAACGCGCCAGGTGAACTTTCGCTTTTCGGCCACACGCGGGCCCTTGGTCAGAGTCACTGTTGAGGGTGCAAGCCTGATCGCAGACCGAATCAGGCATCTGATTCCGGTGTACGAGGAAGGCGCTGTCGACGAGGACCTGCTCAACGAGGGCAACCGCCGCCTGCGCGATTACTATCAGCGCCTTGGCTACTTCGACACCAGAGTCACGCACCAACAGCAATCCAACGGCTCGCCAGGCTCACCGAACGCACAGCTCAATATCATCTTTACCGTGCGGCTGGGCCCGCGCCGCCGCGTGGAGCACGTGCTCATCAAGGGAAACCACTACTTCGATTCGGCAACGCTGATGGATTTGCTCAGCGTTCATCGGGCCAGCCCACTCGACGCGCACGGCGCCTACAGCCAGGCGCTGGTCTCTGCGGATGTTGCAGCGCTCGAGAATGTCTACCAGGCCAACGGATTTTCCAATGTAAAGGTTACCGCCGAGACCAACACTCCTGAAACCGTTCAGGCTGATCGGCCGCCCGTCGCTCCCGTCATCGAAGCGCGCAGTGCCGAGCCGCTCACCGTCTCCTACAACATCGAAGAAGGCCCGCAGATGAAAGTTGGCAAGGTCGAGATTGAAGGTAACGCGCACATTGAAACCCAAAAGCTTTCGCCGCTGCTGAACACCATATCCGGTCAGTTATTCTCGCCCCAGAATCTGGCCGGCGATCGCGATGCATTGCTGAATGCCTACCTTTCGCGCGGGTTCGAGCAGGTGAACATCGAAATCGGCCAGACCGTCGAATCCGCAGATACGCATAAAGTCGACGTGACCTTCCGCATCACTGAAGGCGAAGAAGTCTTCGTACGCAAGGTGCTGACTACCGGATTCACCTACACGCGTCCTGCAACGGTTGACAGGGCCATCACCATCCACCCCGCGGACCCGCTCAACCAGAACGCTCTGCTCGATACGCAGCGCAATCTCTACAACTACGCTCTGTTCAACGAAGTCAACACCGCGATCGAAAACCCCAGCGGCGCCGAACCGGAAAAAACTGTCTTGCTACAGCTCACTGAAGCGCGCCGCTGGACCCTCACGTATGGCTTCGGATTCGAAGCCCAGACCGGACAACCACAAACCAACTGCGCTGGAGCCACCGCCGGCGGTGTACGCTGCAACCCCAACGGCAAAACCGGCGTGAGCCCGCGAGGGATCGCCAACATCACCCGCAACGGCCTTTTCGGCCGCGAACAATCGGCTTCGCTGCAGGGATCTTACGGCCTCCTCGAACAGAACATCCAGCTTCTCTACCAGATTCCTCACTTCCAGGGCATCAAGAACTTCGGCTTCGGTTTCTCAGGCGGTTACGCCAACAGCGAAGACGTCTCCACTTACGTCGCATCCCGGCTCGAAGGCGCATTCCGCGGCACCCAGAACTTCAGTGGTTCCGGCCGGTTTCTTTCCAAGGCGAATACATTTATCTACGAACTCAATTTTCGCCGCGTGAAAGTGGCTGCCAGTACGCTGCAGGTCTTTCCCAGCGAGATCTCCGAACTGGCCACCGCAACGCGCGTCAGCGGTCCGGCCTTCACATGGATTCGCGATACCCGCGATCAGCCCATGGACGCACATCGCGGCACCTACACCAGCTTTCAGGAGTTCCTCTCTGACCGGGACTTTGGCGCCCAGGCTGAGTTCAACCGCATCGACACTACCAATTCGAGCTATTACAGCTTCGATAAAGGCGCGTTCGTCGTCGCGCGCAGCACTCGCTACGGCCAGATTCGAACCTTCGGAGCGGGAACCAGCGGCATCATACCGCTGCCCGAGCGGCTCTTCTCCGGCGGTCCAACCTCACTGCGCGGATTCTCGTTCAATGCTGCCGGACCGCGCGACCCTGAGACCGGTTTTCCCATCGGCGGCGCAGGCGCGCTGGCCAACAGCACCGAACTGCGATTGCCTCCGCCCAATCTGCCCTGGTTCGGCAACACCCTCAGCTTCGTCATCTTTCACGACATGGGAAATGTGTTCACCAATGCCGGCGACGCGTGGGATAGTGCTTTTCGCATCCGCCAGCCTGACCGCGATGCCTGCAAGACTGCGGTGGCAAACCCCAAAGTCCCCAGTTCCTATGACCCCACCGGCACCGGACCTGTCACCTCGACGGGCCAACAGGGCCCGTGCAGCTTCAATTACTTCTCGCACGCGCCTGGCATTGGCTTGCGCTACCACACGCCGGTCGGCCCTATCCGCTTGGACTTCAGCTATAACCTCAATCCTCCAATTTATCCCGTCAACATCGACTACTCTATTGCCACGCCTTCGGGCAGCCCAATCCCCGGTTATGAATTGGATCCTCATCTCGGCTCGGCGCCGCACTTCAACTTCTTTTTCTCTTTGGGACAGGCCTTCTGATGCGCACACTGTTGCCAATTCCGATGAGAAATATGCTGCCCCGGGCGGGACTGTGTGCGCTCGCCCTGGCCATCGCTGCGCCGGCGCGGCCGCAATCTGAACCTGCGCAATCGTCGCCCGTCGTTCTCGATCGCGTTGTCGCTGTCGTCAACCAGCGCATCATTCTGGCCAGCGATCTCGACGACGAAATTCGCCTCTCCGTCCTCGATCCCATCATCGTGGGCGAGAGCCCGCTCACGCGCCAGCGCGCGCTTGAGCAGATCATTAGCCGCTCTCTGATCGAACAGCAGATCCGCCAGGAAGACGAGCAGGCCGTCGAGCCGCCGCAATCTGAAGTCGACGCGCGACTGGCCGAGCTTCGCAAAGAACTGCCGGCCTGCGTTCATCAGAACTGCGCTACCGATGCCGGCTGGAGTGCCATGCTCGCCGCGCACCACCTTACCCCGGAGCGCGTGAACGCTTATCTCCGCTACCGGCTCGAGATTCTGCGCTTTATTGAGCAGCGCTTCCGCCAGGACATCCGCATCTCCCAGGAACAGATTGCGGATTATTACAACAAAACCTTGCTTCCGCAATACAAGCCCGGCGAGCCCGTTCCCTCCCTCGATGCGGTCGCTCCGCGCATTCAGGAGATTCTCCTCGAACAGCAGGTCAATGTGCTGTTCGACAACTGGCTCACCAATCTGCGCCAGCAGGGCGACGTTGAAATTCTCGACCCGGCCCTTGAAATGTCCGGCGAATCCGGCGCGGGAGGCAGCGCCCCATGAGCACTCAGCCCAATCCGCTCGCCACTCCGCGCGTGATGAGCCGCATGCGCCGCTTCTTCACCCGGCACGTGCCCTTCACTATCGCCGGTGCGTTGATTCTGCTCATCGTAACGTCAATCGGCGCATATTTCTACCTCAGCTCAGCTCATTTTGAGAACGTGATGCGCGGCCGCATCCTGCGCAACCTTGAACAGCTCACCGGCGGGCGCGTTGAGATCCGGTCTTTCCGTTGGAACCTGCTCCATCTTGAAGCCGACATCGGCGGCCTCGTCATTCACGGCGTTGAGGCGCCCGGTGAAGCCCCCTACGCGCGCGTCGATCGCCTTCACGTCGCAATCAGCATCTTCGACATCGCAAACCCGCGCATTCTGCTGCGCGATCTCGACATCGTCCAGCCCCAGTTCCACATCATCGTCTATCCTGACGGCACCACCAACCAGCCCCATCCTCAGCACAAGGTCAAAAGCAATCCGCATGCCATCGACCAGCTCTTCGATCTCAAGGCATCGCGCCTCACCGTTGAGCGCGGCCTCTTCGACTACGATGACCGCGCCGCCAGTTTCGACTTCCAGAACCGCTGGGTTCCGCTCGACTTTGCCGCCAGCGACGTCTCACTCCTCATGAGCTACGCTGCTCCGTTAGCCAACTCGCCCCAGAGCTATCACATCGAATTGGGCGCCGCCGATCTAAATCTTTCGCGCGTCGTTCCTAAAACCAAATTCCTGCCGGTGCATGGTTTTCTGCAGGCCACCGTCGACCTCACTCGCAGTGCGGCCTATCTGCGCAGCCTGCGCCTCACCGCGCACAGCCGTGATGGCCAGGATCACGCACTTCAGATATCGGGCGAACTCGACGACTTCACGCAATTCAACTGGCGCTCGCGGGTCACCGGCGATCTTGACATGCGCTTGCTAGATCCCATCACCGGCTTCCCCTCCGCGCCCGAAGGCTTCGCAAAACTCGACCTCACCGCCGTCGGGCGGGCCGGCCAATTTCATTTCGACGGCCCCGTCCACATCGACAAAGGCGCTTACGTGGGCCCTGGCGTTGAAGAGCGCGGCATCACGCTTGACTGCAAGGTGCACGGCACGCAGGATCGCCTCCTGATCGATAACATCGCAGCGCGGCTGCCGCAAGGCGGCGAGATCGATGGCTCGGTCGATCTTTCGCCATGGCTTCCTGGGCCGCAACCGCCCTCGCCTCCACCTGCTCAACACGCCCATGCGGCCCGCTTTTCATTGCGCGGCCTGTTCAAGGGCAAGGCGCAAAGCTCGGCCCCAAAACCAGCGCCTCCGCGCACGATCGTGGCTGCAATCCATCCGCCTCCTCCCTTCATTCCCGTCAATGGCAAGGTCACCGCCATCTTCAATACTGTTGCGCTCGACACGATTCTCGACATCGTCAGCGTTCCACCCTTCAGGCGGCTAGGCATGGATTCACGAGTGAACGGCACGGCACACGCTGCGTGGATTAAAGGCGATCAACAATCTGTGGCCGTCGACTGCAGTCTCGTTTTGTCCGCTCCCCAGACGCCATCTTCCAATGCAGCCGGTGAGCTCCCCACTTCAGGCGTCATCGACGCCACTTACACACAACACGACGGATCGGTCGCTGTCCGCAATCTTGAGCTTCATCTTCCGCAGAGCGAGTTCTCAGCCCGCGGCCAGCTTGGCGCTTACCCTCTCACCAGCCCATCCAATCTCAACGTCGAATTTCACTCCCGCAACTTTGCCGAATTCGACACCGTCCTTCGTGCACTCGATCTCACTCGCAACGGCCGTTCCGGCGCTGCTGCTCTGCCCGTCTCGCTCGCCGGCCAGGCCGACTTCGCCGGCTCATGGACCGGCTCGATCGTTCGTCCGCATCTGGCCGGCCATTTGAAGGCCACCGACTTCCAGGCTGAAATGCCCTCCACTCAAAACTCCTCGGCCCAGCCGCGCCTCATCCATTTCGATACCCTCGACGCCGACGGCAGCTATGCCGCCTCACGCATTGCCGTGGTGCATGCCGTCGCTGTCCGCGGCCAATCGCGCATCGTCTTTAACGGCACGCTCGACGCAGCCGACGACCCCGAGCCCCGCTTCAACGCCGATTCCAATCTCCATCTCCATGCCCAGGCCAGCCAGCTCACTTTCGACGATATTGCGCCCCTCCTGCCCTCGAGCCTTCCCGTCAGTGGAACGCTCGACGCAACCATTCAGGCCGATGGCCCCCTCCACGACCCGCACGGCTCGGGAACCATTGAGCTGAGCAACGGCGCCTTCTACGGCGAGCCCCTCAAGCGGCTCAATCTCCAAGGTACGCTTGCCAGTTCCGTCATCACTATCTCGTCCGCAAGCCTCGCCATCGACGCTGGTACCATCAATGCCTCCGGCACCTACAACCTGCACGACAAAAGCCTCAAGGGCGAAGCCCGCGGCGCCCAACTCAATCTCAGTCGCGTTGCCTGGCTGCATCAGCAGAACATCGATGCCAGCGGTCAGCTCTCCGCCAACGTATCCGGTTCCGGCACCCTCCAGAAACCCCTCTTCGACGCCCAGGCTTCGCTCTCCGACCTTGCCTTGAGCGGCCAGAAACTCGGCAACCTCAGCCTCGTGGCTCACACCGTCTCCGGCACGCTCAGCTACCAGGTCTCTTCGCGCCTGCAGGGAGCCGAACTCGCCTTCCACGGCCAGACCATTTTGAGCGGCGATTACCAGACTCAGGCACAGGCCAGCTTCTCGCAGTTCAATATCGGAGCTGTGCTCCAAATCATTCACCTTGAATCCATCAAAGGCGAGTCCTCGCTGGCCGGAACCATCACCGTTGACGGTCCCCTCCGCGATCCCAAGAAACTTCGCGGAGAAGCAACCCTCCAGCAACTGGCCGTCACGCTCTCCGGCGTTCATCTCGAAAGTCAGGGCGGCGCTCATGCCACGCTCGCCAATTCCCGCATCCATCTCGATCCCCTCCACGTCACCGGTGAGAACACCGATCTCCATGCAGAAGGCCAGCTCGACCTTCAGGGCGCGCGCCAGCTCGATCTCGCCGCCAGCGGCTCCATCAACCTCAAGCTGGCCGAGACCCTCGACCCCGACCTGACCGCCAGCGGCACCACCACCTTCCAGCTCGAAGCGCACGGACCCCTCGATCATCCAGGCCTGCAAGGACGTATCGACTTCGATAACGGCTCGCTTTCCCTTGAAGATCTGCCCAACGGGCTCAGCCAGCTCCACGGCACACTCGAGTTCAACCAGAACCGGCTCGAGGTTAGCTCGCTCACCGCCATGAGCGGCGGCGGCCTGCTCAGCGTTGGCGGATCGCTCTCTTACCAGCACGGCATCTACTCAAACCTCACCGTCACCGGCAAGAACATCCGCATTCGCTATCCGCAGGGCGTAAGTTCGCTGGCCGATGCCTCGCTGCACCTCGACGGCTCCCAGTCCAGCCTGCGGCTCTCAGGCAACGTCACCATCACCCGCTTCACTGCCGGCGCCGATCTCGATATCGCCGCCCTCGCACAGCAGGCGAACTCAGTCCCCGTTGTCACTTCACCCGATGCGCCGTCCAACCACGTCAGCCTCGATGTGCATATCGTCTCTTCTCCTCAGCTCAACTTCCAGAACGCCTTCGCCAAGTTGGCCGGCGATGTCGATCTGCGCGTCCGCGGCACGATCGCTTCGCCATCCCTGCTCGGCCGCGTCAACATTAGCCAGGGCAGCGCCATGATCGCAGGAACCCGTTATGAGCTTCAGCGTGGCGCCATCACTTTCACCAATCCGGTTCGTATTGAGCCTGTTATCGACCTCACCGCAACCGCACACGTTGAGGACTACGACATCACTCTCGGCCTGCTTGGATCGCCCAGCCGCCCATCCGTCACCTATCGCAGCGACCCGCCCATGCCCGAGGCCGACGTGGTCTCGCTGCTCGCCCTGGGACACACAGCAAACCAGGAGCGCCTCTACACCCAGCAGCAGGAACAGGCCGTCTCGAGTGAAAGCACCGACGCCCTGCTCGGCGGAGCCCTGAACGCCACCGTCAGCAATCGCGTGCAAAAACTCTTCGGCGCAGGCTCGGTCAAGGTCGACCCCAACTACCTTGGCCCCTTCGGCAACTCCACCTCGCGCATCACCGTGCAGGAGCAGCTGGGGCGCACCGTCACGCTCACTTACGCCACCGACGTGAATACCACCGGCCAGCAACTGCTCCAGGCCGAGGTCGCCATCAATCGACACGTCTCCCTGGTGGTGGCCCGCGATGAGTCAGGCGTTTTCTCCATGGTGGTGAAAGCCACGCGCCGCTATCGATGAATTGGATCGTGAAAGGGCGCGTTCCGGCATCGTTCGCGCCTCACCCGAAAGTCTGATCGGCAGCATGTCGATAGTTACTTATAGGTAAATATACTTACTCCGCACCTGTTTTTCTCTCGACAACCGTTCCTGACAAGTTCCCGCCACCAAGGATTCGGTTTCCTTCGAGATATAGACTTTTGTTGCATGCGGTTAACCCAGCCCCTCTTCTGACACTCCCCGTTTCTGAATGCATAATAGGTAACTCAAGAGTAACTAACATTTATGCTTCCTCGTTCCCACAATCGGGTAATTTCTTTCCTGCGTTACTCACAATAGAATCAATCCCGTAGCAAACTTCAAAGCCTGGAGAGTCAAGTGAACAAGCTCTTTCTAAACCTTTTGGTACGTCTCCACATCCTCCTCAATCGCGAAGACGGCCAGGATATGGTCGAATACTCACTGCTGGTCGCCCTGATTGCTCTCGCTGCCGTAAGCGGCACCAAGGAAGTTGCATCGGCAGTCAACACCACATTCAGCAAGATCAGCTCTACTCTGGCCTAGGAACGGTTCATCCTCCTCGAACCCTCAAGGTCTTTCTAACCTCCCCAAACCTCATTTCCCCGCCGGCCTCATCGACGTTGAAGCCAGGCCGGCTGTACCTAATAATTAAGCGTGCAAGCCTTCGTCATCGCGGCGTTCTAAGGGTGAGGAGCAAGCCATGAGCACGACCGTGGTCTTCACCGTTATCGCCTTTGCGTTTACTTTCGCCGGAAATTCAACTTCTTCAGCCGCCCAGACTCACCAAAGCACCTACCGCCAGAAACTGGCACAGCCCACTGAGATTCAGGGATACCCCTGCGCCAAAGGGTACGCATTTTTTTACTCTGATGGAAAATTGCAGAAATGCACCGTCGCGCGCGAAATTCCCTTTGGTGAAATCACGATACCCAGCGGCTCCTGGATCACATTGGCTGAAGACGGCAAACCTTGGGGAGTCCAGATGCCCCGCGACACGCAGATTCTCGGCCTCAACTGCCAGGGCGGCAGCTTTCTCGGCCCCAGCGAGGGCTCGGTGGTGGACCTCTACCCAAGCGGCAAGCTGAAGGTCTGCTATCTGGCGCATGACCAGCTTGTCCAGGGCGTTCCCTGCGGCCACGGCGGATTCTGGGCCTCGCTCAACGGCCCCGATCCCGGCGTTCATCTCGACCCCGACGGCAAACTGAAACAATGCCGCCTCTCGACTGACTATCAGGGCCATCGCCGCGGCCAAATCTTTATTGCGAGCCGCTGATCGCGCCAGGATATCCTTTTCACTGCAGTCCACTCACGACATCCATGCGCCTCTGGCTCAACCATACCGGCGAAGTCTCGCTGCGCGAGCAGCTGACCACGCAAATCATCCTCGCCATCCTCGCGCGCGAATTGCCGCCCGGCCATCGTCTGCCCAGCACCCGCGAGCTTTCACGCCGCTTCCAGATCCACTCCAACACCGCGAGCGCCGCCTACCGCCAACTCGAAGCCGAGGGCTGGGTCGAGTTCCGCCACGGCAGCGGAGTCTTTGTCCGCAGTACGCGCCCCTCCGCCGCACTCACTCCCGAGCTCGCCCTCGACCAGCTCATTGCCGACATGGCCGCAAAAGCCCGGCGCCTCGGCGTCTCAGAATCCCAATTGCGCACCCGCCTGCGCCGCTGGCTCAGCTTCGAGCCGCCTGCGCGCTGGCTGCTCATCGAGCCCGATCCTGAACTGCGTCGCCTCGTCCTCTTCGAAATGGAGCCCGAACTGGCCCTGCCGGTCGTCGGATGCTCGCCCGATGAGTGCGCCGACCCAGCAATTCTCGATCGAGCGCTGCCCTGCGTGCTTCCCAGCAAGGCCGCCAATGTGCGCCGACTGCTCCCAGCAGGAACCGAGCTCACCGTGTTCGAGATCCATCCCGTCGCGCCCGAGCTGCAGGCCCATCTCGCCCGTTATCTGCCCGAGCACTCCAAGGATCTGGTCGGCATTGCCTCGCGCTGGGGCGATTTCCAGCGCATCGCCCGCACCATGTTGATCGCCGCCGGCCTGCAGCCCGAGGGCCTTCTGGTTCGCGACGCCTCGCGCCCCGGATGGAAGCGCGGCCTCGATGCAACCATCGGCGTGGTCTGCGACACCGCCACCGCT
>JASHVU010000513.1 GCA_030044455.1 Acidobacteriaceae bacterium
GGCATCATGGGCCAGCGCGCCATGCGCCTGCGCTTTCTCGATCTCGAACCGGAAGAAGTCTTCGCGCATGCAAAGCAGGGCGATCAGCGCTGCCGCGATTTTGTGGATTTGTGGCACCGCGCGCTCGCGGCGGCCACAGCCTCGTTCATACACCTCGCCGGACCGGGTAAGTTCTATTTCACCGGCCACAACGTGCACCACCTCGAGTTGCCGCTGCTGCGTAGTCACCTTGAAACCATGGTGCGCATGACCCCGCTACAGAGCTTTTCACTCGAGATTCTGCCACCCGACGACGAAACCGCACTGCTCGGCGCCGGCATCAGCGCCACGCGATCGGTGGCGGGGTAAATCGGAGTACGGCGGTTCAGCGACAGCGTGCTGGCGAAGTCCAAATCAGCGTGCAAGTGATTTTTATCACTGGTACCTACCCTCGCGCTTACTTAAGCAGCGGTAAAGTGCATATTCGTTCGTTGACTTGATACCGCACTGCCACTAGAATCCAGACTAACAAAATCTCTCATTGTAAGTCCTCAATGAGCGGGGGCCCATGCTGCAAGACTGCACCACTCCTAATGTTGAAAAGTGCCACTCTTTACTGCCTGCTCTCTATTTGGTGTTCGCAATCGGGCTAGTCTTCACTTCTTCACTGAATTTAAGCGCCCAGCAGACTGGCCCCCTCGTCACCAACACGGTGAACGATTCGGATCGGGTAACTCTGCCCAACAATGTGCACCCGCTTGCACGTGCCGAGTATGATCAGGGCTCAGCTCCCGACGGCCTCTCTCTCAGTCGAATATTGCTCGTCTTGCGGCGCAGCCAGCAGCAGGAATCCTCTCTCAGATCCCTACTCCAGGAGCAGCAGGATCGGCATTCACCAATGTTTCGAAAGTGGCTTACTCCACAGGAATTCGGCGCTCGCTTCGGAGCAACTGATTCTGATATCGCAGCGGTCACGGGCTGGATGGGCTCCAAAGGATTTACAGTTACTCGCATCAGTGCCAGCCGCATGTTTATTGAGTTTTCGGGCACTGCAGGCCAGGTGAAGGAGGCTTTTCAAACTCCCATCCATCGATACGCCGTTGAAGGACATTCATACTGGGCTAACGTTTTGAATCCCACAATTCCAGCGGCGTTGGCGCCGGTTGTTGCCGGAATTAATTCGCTCAACAGTTTTCCGCGTGTCCCGCAATATACGCGCGCAGCGCACGACGGAAACCTGTCACCGAATTCCGATTTGGCCTCGCCGATGTTTACAGCGACCGGCCAATTCACTGATTACCTTGTTTCTCCATACGATTTCGCAACCATCTACGACCTTCTTCCTCTCTGGCAAGCCTCGCCCGCGATCGATGGCAATGGACAAACGATAGCCATTGTAAGCCGTTCGGACGTCGATCCAGCGAACGCACCGGCATTCTGGAGCCTCTTTGGCCTTGACGGGACGCATATGAGCGAGCCCATTTTGGTTCGCACGTTCGACGGGCCAAATCCAGGTGTAACAACTGATGAAATAGAAGCCGACATAGACACGCAGTGGTCAGGAGCCGTCGCGCCGGGCGCCACCATCAACCTTGTGGTTTCTGCCTCCACCGAGACTACTGATGGTGTAGATCTCTCAGCGCTCTACATTGTCGATAACAACCTCGCACCCATCATGAGTGAGAGTTACGGCCAATGCGAAAAGGCGATGGGCGCAAGCGGCGTTCAGTTTTATGGCACTCTTTGGGAACAGGCTGCCGCGCAGGGAATCAGCGTCTTTGTCTCGACCGGAGACAATGGCGCTGCGGGGTGCGATTCGCCGCAATCTGCCGCCGAACAAGGTCTGAATGTAAACGGCGTTGCCTCCACTCCGTTCAACGCTGCGGTGGGTGGAACAGACTTCAACGAATACAACACGTGGACAAGTTACTGGAGCACGACCAACGACTCAACCACTTCGGCCTCTGCACTGGGCTACATCCCGGAAACTTCATGGAACGACAGCTGTTCGAATCTTCTGCTTCAATACCTGCCGTCAGGTACAACAGACGCAGAAGCAAATTGCAACAACTCCAACTTTGCTGATTTCCAAATCAGTGCTGGCGGGGCCGGAGGCTCCAGCGCTTCATGGATGAAGCCGGAGTGGCAAACAGGCACGCCTTCTGATAATGCACGCGACCTTCCTGATGTTTCTCTCTTTGCCAGCAACGGTTTTCTCGGCAGTTCGTATGTCATTTGCCAAACCGCAAGCCAAGGAGGGTGCTTCCTCTGGACTTTGACAGAAATTGGCGGCACTTCGGTTTCTGCCCCTGCATTCGCGGGAATCATGGCGCTCGTGGATCAGAAGACGGGCTCACCCCAGGGAGATCCGGCATTGATCCTTTACAAGCTGTCCGCCCATCAGCCCTCCGACTTCCACGACATTCCAGCGGGTACCACGATCGCAATGCCTTGCGCCACCGGCAGCCCCAACTGCACCACATCCGTCTCCGGAGACAAGTTGGGCATCACCTCCGGGTATAACACCGAGACCGGATATGACCTGGCAACTGGCATCGGCAGCGTGGATGCAGCCAAGCTGGTTGATACATGGAACTCAATTTCCTTCACTCCATCCACAACAACGCTGTCTCTGAATGGCGGCAACGCCGTCTCGGCTGTGCATGGCTCGCCCGTGCCGGTAAACATCACAGTCAATCAATCAGAGGCAACGGGTGTTGCCTCCTTAATTGCCAGTCCCGGTCAGCCCGGCGCTGGAATTGCTGACTTTGCCCTTACCAACGGCGCGTTTAGCGGATCTACGTCGCTCCTTCCCGGTGGCAGTTACAGCGTGATGGCGCACTATGACGGCGATGGCAACTATGGAGGCAGTTATTCCAACTCGGTCCCGGTAATAATTAGCGCCGAGAACAGCATCACTCTGCCCCACCTGGTCACAATCGATGTAACTGGAAAAATAACCAGCGATTCTGCATCGAGCGCCACCTATGGCGACGGCTTCCCCCTTTTTCGTGTGGACGTAGGCGACGCTGGCGCTTCAGTTTCGTCGAGCGGTGTATCGAGCCATTGCGCCAGCAAAACTTCCAATTGCCCGACTGGAACAGTCACTTTGCACGCGCCGGGAACTGCGCTCGATTCGGTTGTGTTGAACCTGAATTCTGAGGGCTATGCCGAAGTACAGACTCTGACTCCTGGCAGCTATTCACTGACAGCTTCATATTCCGGCGATGCCAGTTATGCCGCTTCGACCGGCACCGTGAATTTCACAATTGCGCAGGCCCCCACAACCACCACATCCGGCGGGCAAAGCGATTCAACCACCTACGGAGCCGATTTTCAGATCGCCGCCGACGTCGCCACCACCAGCACTGGCGTAGCGCCGACCGGAAACTTCCAGTTTTATGTCGACGGCCAGGCTGCAGGGGCGCCTCAACCCGTCTATGAGAGTTATGGGTATCAGCCGGGTAATACGGCCACTCCATTTGCATGGGCAGACGCACAAACAACCTATGCATTCCTGTCGCTCGGTACGCACACGTTATCGGCTGCTTATTTAGGTGACTCGAACTACGCTCCCAGTTCCAGTTCCACCGAAAGCATCACGGTGGCCCAATCATCTTCGTTCTTTAACGATTGGGGATGGGGGGTTCCCGGAGGGAATGCCACACTCGGTCAGCAAACTACAATGACGGCGCTGCTCATAGGCTCCGAAGAGGGCGCGGCTCCGACCGGCACAATCACTTTCTATAACAACGGAACGGCAATCTCAGGTAATGTCACTTACACCTCAAGTGCTGGAAAGCCAGGCGTGAGTAGCTTTCTCTCCGCTTCCATGCCCTACACGTTTACGAGCGCCGGCAGCCAGGCCCTGATTGTCTCCTACTCCGGGGACGCGAACTATCAGCCTACAGAAGTAACCTCGTCCCCCATAGTAAACGTAGCGGGGCCGATAACCGTCTCGGCGGGCACCATTACCATTGCTTCGCCTGGACAGTCCGGCTCAACTACCGTCACCGTGACGCCAAGCAATGGCTTCACCGGCACCGTAACCCTCACCTGCTTGATTCCTGCAACTGCAGCCGAGACCAACTGCGGTTTCGGTTCCGGTTCCACCATGACGAATACCACCCAGGTCACGATCAGTGGGTCCGCGGCGACCGCAACCCTTACGGTGACTACAACTGCTCCGCATCAGGTGGCTACGCTTACACGATGGACATCGACCGGCCTTGTTGTCGCCGTCCTGCTCGCCGTGTTTGTTCCACGCAAGCGATTGCCTCGCAGTCTGTGGCTTTCTGCCCTGGCCGCGATCTTGATCCTTGGTCAGACGAGTTGTGGCAGCGGCGCGAGTAATGGAGGCGGTGGCGGCGGGGGAGGCGGCACCAATGATCCCGGGACACCCACCGGCACTTACTCATTTACCGTCAGCGCATCGAGCGGATCGGGAACAAGCGCCTTCACAAACTCCGCTGAGATCACAGTTTCAGTGATGTAGGAACCCGGCAGTTCGCGTTCACTGGGATTACTCCAGCGAGGATAAGTCTGCCCACGCGTCGGAAACGGCAGCTTCGCGAACTCTACTTCGGTAATTCCATCGTTCCGCTCACGGAAAATGTCGCCGCAGGCGCCGCGTTATCCGCCGGCGGCTGCGTGCCGCCAAAGTAGACTTTATATTCCCCCGGCATCACCGCGCGCTTGCCATCGGCATCGACCTCGGAGATGGTCCGCGGATCGAGCGTGAACTCAACAGTCGTTGCCTGCTGCGCAGCCAGATGGACCCGCTTGAATCCAGCCAGCTCTATGCGCGGCGAAACCTCGGTCTGAGGTTGCGCAAGATACAGCTCCACAACCTCATCGCCTGCCACCTTGCCGGTGTTCTTTACCTCACCTTTGACGGTGACGGAATCGCCTGCCTTAACGCTGCTCGCAACAGGATTTAGATTGCCATAACTGAAGCTCGTGTAGCTGAGCCCGTACCCGAATGGGTAGAGCGGCGCATCGGTCATGTAGCGATAGGTGCGGCCCTTCATCGCGTAATCGTCAAAAGGCGGCAACTGCGCCAGCGACTTATAAAAAGTCACAGGCAACCGGCCGGCTGGATTGTTGTCGCCGGCCAGAGTCTCGGCAATCGCGGTTCCGCCTTCTTCTCCGGGATACCACGCTTCGAGAATGGCAGCCGCATGTTCCGCCGCATAGTTCACGGCAAGCGCCGAGCCGTTCTGAAGGACCACCACGACCGGCTTGTCCGTCGCGATCAGGGCTTTAAGCAGATCTTTCTGCACGGCGGGCAAAACGATGTCGGTGCGATCGCCGCCGGAAAAGCCGTCTAACTTAATCGGCATCTCCTCGCCCTCGAGCTCGGGAGAAAGGCCGACGCACGCCACAATTACATCCGCGTTCTTCGCCCTTTCGATCGCCTCATCGCGAAGCGCCTCAACCGGCGCCTCCCAGGTGAGGTCGATCCCGGCCGTCCCGGTTTTGTGCAGGTATTCGAGACGAATCGCGTGAGGCTGCGTATTGTCGAAGTGCAGCGCGGAATCGAAGACCTGTCCGCGTTCACCGCTCTTCGACCCACTCTCGGCAATCAGCTGTTCATCCACATACAGCCTGAACCCCTCGGCGTTCTCGCAGGCGTAGCAATAGTTGATCCGGACGCCCAGCCGGTAGTCTCCCGCGGCAGGAGGTGTAAATGTGCCGGTCCAGCGCACTGAATAGTGATTGCGCTCGAGTCCCTTTACCGGGACCACTTTGTCCCAGTTGAAGTTCACGTTGCGATCGACGCGCGTCAGTACCGGCGTCCCGCTCAGATCGCCCGATGCAAAGTATTCGCCCTTTAGGCCATACTCGCTGCTCCCAGTCGCGGGATGGAGCGCCGTATGTTCGATCGGCATGGCAAAGCCCTGGGCCAGGCTCGATCCCATCGCGTAAACGATATGTGCCGCGCTGAATCGCTTCTCGATTCCAACCAGCGGATAAACCGGATTTGGCGGCGGCCCGTTGTAATTACCCTGCAGCGATTGAACCAGCTCCGCAGTCGGCCCAATTACGGCGATCTTCTTGACAACCGGCTTTAACGGAAGCGTTCCGTCGTTTTTGAGCAGCACCATCGACTCGCGCGCAGCCTTCAATGAGAGCGCGCGATGAGCCGGAGAATTCACCTCATCCATTCCGATCCGCCCGTAAGCGTAGCTCGCGGGAGGATCGAACATGCCGAGACGAAAACGCTCGTGGTAGAGGCGGCGCAATGCGCGATTGATATCTTCCTCGCTGATGAGACCCTGATGGACGGCATCGACCAGGGACGGGAACGCTTGCCCCTGCATGTAGCCGCACTCCAGATCGGTACCAGCCTCGACAGCGTCGGCAGCGGCATGCGCCATGTCGGGCGCGTAGTGATGGCCATCAAATATGTCTGCCACCGCCGCGCAATCGCTCACCACGTATCCATCAAAGTGCCACGCATCGCGAAGGTGATCTTTCAGCAGCATCGTGTTTGCGCAGGCCGGCGCTCCGTCAATCGAGTTGTAGGCGCACATGACCGATTGCGCGTGCGCCTGGGTCACGGCCGCGCGAAAAGCCGGCAGATAGGTGTCCTCAAGATCGTGGTTACTGATGTCGACATTGGCGCGATGACGCGTGCTTTCTGGCCCGCTGTGAACCGCAAAATGTTTGGGCGTTGAAACTACCTTCAGATGATTCGGATCGTCACCCTGCATGCCGGTGACGAATGCGACCGCCATGCGGCCGGTCAAAAAAGGATCTTCTCCGTAAGTTTCCTGTCCACGGCCCCAGCGCGGATCGCGAAAGATATTGATGTTCGGCGCCCAGAACGTGAGCCCGAAGAAGGCCTCGTGGTCATTGTCGCGCATCGCCTGGTTATACTTGGCGCGGGCCTCGGTTGAGATGGTCTGGCCCATCTGATGAACCAGCGGCGCATCCCATGTGGCCGCCATTCCAATCACCTGCGGAAAATTTGTCGCGTAGCCGGAGAATGCAACGCCATGCAGTCCTTCATTCCACCAGTCGTACTTGGGCACGCCCAGGCGCGGTATGGCCGGCGAGTGGTCGCGCATCTGTTGAACCTTCTCCTCCAGGGTCATCTGTCCAATCAGAGCGCCGACGCGCTCGTTAATGGGCAGCGACGTGTTCAGCCAGGGACGGCCGGCATCGGTCCCAGTGGGTGGTTGTTTCTGGCCAAGGCCGCTGACCGAGAACGAGATAAGAACAAAGAACACGATCGCTTGCGTGCGGGCATGACTGGGCATGGCTTTATCCGATCGGTACATGATTTCAGAAATCCGAGAAACAGATCAGTTACTCACACCCGGTCGCAGGGCGTCAACCGAAACAACCTTCGGCGTCCGGTCAATTTGGAAAAGTCTTTTCTCAGTGGCCAAACTGGCTGCGGTAAAACTCCGTCGCAGCCACGGTTTTGAAGGGGCACAGATTTATCCGTTCCGCTAACGGCCGGCAAAATAGGCGACTCTTGAGCGCCTGCTGTTCTCGCGTTCACTGAAACTCACTCTCAAGTGGGCATCGCCTTTCAGTCGCCTACCCCACCCTCAGATACGTCTGCGAGATGCGATCATGCCAGGCGAGGTGCTGCTCATCGAAGATGGCCCACGCAAAGCCCAGACCCACGGGCAGAATCGAGAGCAGCACCGCAGCCAGCCGGGCATAGCGCTGCGCACGCGTGGGAATGCCTCCATCGAAGGTCGAGAGCGCGATTCGTGCGTATTTCATGCCCGGCGTGGCGCGAGCCAGCGTGAAGAACAGCAGCTTGTAAGCAGCGCCGGCAATCAGCAAAGCAGCCAGTGATCCGATTTCGACTGCGCGCAGCCCGGGGAGCCCGCTTCCATTGCTGGCAGACAGCGCGGCGGCGGTCACCAGGGCCCCGGCCACCAGCGTGCCGTCCACCACTCCTGCCAGAATTCTCCGGCTCAACGATGCCAACTCGATTGCGGGGGCCTGCTGCTGCGGCGGCTCAGGCTCTTCAAGCATTTCGTATCCGGGCTCCGCCACAGGCGCGAGCCGTATGCTCTGCCACTCGGGAACGCTCCACTCGGCGGCCTGCTCGGTCATTTTCACGCTCTCCACCTCTGGTTCGACAGATACGGCGCCGGGTTCGACTTCAAAGATGCTCAACTGCGCACTTGCCCCCGACAACGCCAGCGGCCCCTCGGCCAGCCGCGGGCGCACTTTGCGAGTAGCCACAATCTGCCGTGGAAACTCGATGACATTGCCGAAGATAGGCTGGGCGGGCTCAATCACCGCAATCTCCCCCTGCTGAACCCGCTCCGATTCAGTCTGGTCCCAATCGTCGCTTGCGGCGTCGAACAGGTCCGTATCGTGCCCGCAATCCGCGCCGCGCGTCGAAGATGTCCCACGCGTTGCCCTCATGCTTTCTGGCGCAGGCCCGCGCTCCGGTAGATCCTGCTCCCATCGGATCGCGAAGGTCTCGGCTGCAGCCTCGCCCGGTGAGTCAGTTTCAAACGCCGGCGCCTCGCTCATAACCGGTGCAAAGGGGAGAACTTCGGCAACCTGCGGCTCCCGGAAACGATCATCAACGGTTTCTGCTGCAGGCTCCGGATCTGAAGCCGCTTCAATGCCAGCAAGAACCATCTGCGCCTTGGCGTGGGCGTCCTGCGCTGCAATTGAGGCGGCCTCGGCAGCTTCGACTGCCGCGCGGGCTTCGATGGCGAGCACTTGGTTGTAACTGGGCGCGGTTGCAAAGCGCCTGGCAACACGGGCTGCGGCCATGGCGGCCCGGCTGCCGGGAGCGTGGGCAGCGTGCTGCTCGGCTCCGGACTGGACCCAGGCCGTCTTGCCCTTCATGTGGGCGGCAACCCGCCGGTTTACTTCCTGCTTCCACGCCGGTTCATGCAACTGATTCAACGATGTGCTCAATGCTCCTCGATCCCTTCAGCGCGGCGGCGATCACAGCTTGCGGACCGTTTCCGCTGATTGGGCCGCGCGGGAGCTTTCAAAAGAAGCGTCCCTTGCGGCGCTGCCACTGCTTTTGTGAGGAGATGATGTGTCGCGGAAACAAAAGCGCATGGCCCCCGTCTCTCCTTTCGAGAAGGGGCGGCCAAACTGCAAAGCCGACTTTTGTTGCTGCCAGAGCGGCGAGGATTGCGTCCCATCGGTGTCGGGCCATCTTTGCTATTCTTGGCCTAACACTGGTCAGGAATGCGACCTCGTACTTTAGTATCTATCACGCTGCTGGCTCTCTGTCACCTTCAAGTTGGCGGACAAGCATTGACCAACGCGGTCCCCCCGCATGGGCCGGCCGAAGCGGACGCATCCAGCTCCACCGGCGCGCCGCCGGCAGCCCGGCCAAATCTCCAATTCGATCAGCTTCCCGACGACCCCGGCCAGGAGTTGATACCTGTCGCCCAACCCCAGCCTGTGCCCCTTGGGGGCGAACCGATTCAGTTGAACGCCGACGAGCAAACGGCCGTGGGCGACGTGAAGACGCTGAATGGTCACGTGGTGATCCACTACGAGAGCTACACGCTGCGCGCCGACAAAGTGGTCTATCACCAGTCGACATCGGAAGTTGAAGCCGATGGCCATCTGCAGTTGACCGGTGGACCAAATGACGTGTTCCTCACCGCAACCCACGGCGATCTTCGCCTGAATATGCACACCGCGCGTTTTTTTGACGTTGATGGATCTCAGGGGGTGCGGCACAACGGCAAGTCTCTCGTGTACTCCACCGCCAACCCCATGCTTTTCAAGGGACGGGTGTTGCTCGAGACGGGGGAAGGCAGCTATCGCATCATCGATGGCTCGATCACCAATTGCCGCTTGCCCCACCCTGACTGGCGGGTGATTTCGAAGACAATCGAGCTCGAGAGCCAGCGCGCGGCTATGAAAAACGCGTGGTTTGAGTTCCTGGGCATGCCCATCTTCTACTTGCCCTACGTGCGCCATCCGGCCAATGAGGCCGACCGTGAAAGCGGGCTGCTGATTCCGGTGCCCAGCAACTCTTCAATCAAAGGCTATGTCATCGGCGAGCAGATTTATTGGGCCATCAACCGCAGCATGGACATGGTTGTAGGCACTGAATACTACAGCAAGCGTGGATGGGCTCCCAATGGGGACTTCCGTTATAAGGGGCCCGGTTACGACCACCTGACTGCGCGCTGGAATGCTTTGATCGATCGCGGCGTGGAGCAGGAATTCGGCACGGACGCCACCCCCTCGGCAAAAAGCGCCTTTCCGCCCGGCCACATCCCCGGACCAGCCGGCGAAGAACTGGTGAACCAGGGCGGAGTGGATGTAGTGGCGCTTGGACGCAAGGACCTCACACCCAATACACGCGTGTCAGGAACGGTGGAGTATCTCTCCAGCTATGTCTACCGGCTGGTGTTTGCCGAAAACTTTTCGCAGGCCATCAGCTCTGAGGTTGCGAGCGACCTGGCTATCACGCATCAGAGAAACGGTTTCATTCCTTCGGTTTCGTTTGACCGGTTTCAGACATTCGCCAGTTCAATCAACGGCGACGAGGCCAAAATCCTGCATCTGCCCGAAGTGCGTTACGACGTCATCGACCGCCCCCTGGGCCCCTCGCTCCTCGAGTGGGGGCTGGGTTCGTCTTTGAGTTATCTCAACCGCTCCGAGCCGCGTTTTTTTGCGCGGAATGTGGGCCGGCTGGACTTTTACCCGCATATTGCGCTGCCCCTCATTGCCGGCGGGTGGAGCATTGTTCCCGAAGCTGGCCTGCGCACCACGTACTACACGATTAGCCAGAACCCCGATCTGACCGGCGCTCATGAGGAAATCCCGACCATTAGCCACGATCCCCTCTTCCGCACTGACTTTGAGGCGTCGCTGGACCTGCGGCCGCCGGTACTTGAGCGCGATTTTCAGCTTCCCATGTGGAACCGGGAACTACGCCACGTGATCGAGCCCGAGATCACCTACCGCTATGTTGGAGGAATTAGCCAGAAGGCGCAGAACGCATTGCTCTTCGATCCAACCGACATTGTCACCAATACGGATGAAGCCGGTTTCTCGCTTACACAGCGCTTTTATTTGCGCCCGCTCAATCCGAAGCCGTGCAACGCGGACGACGATACCCAATGCCCGCAGCCAATGCGCGAGTGGGCAAGCTGGCAGATCGGGCAGGAGTTTTTCATCGATCCCAACTTTGGCGGTGCTGTCATTTCAGGGCGTCGCAACGTTTTTGAGTCTACGCTCGACTTGACCGGTGCAACGTTCCTGACTTCGCCGCGCAATCTTTCGCCCATCATTTCGCGGCTGCGTTTTGAGGCTATCGACAACCTGCGCGTCGAATGGGATATGGATTACGACCCCAAGAAGGGCGAGATCAACGCCGATAACGTCTTTGCCGGGTACAGCTGGGGCGAGACCACGGTGGGCGTAGGACACGCCTTGCTGAACGCCTTGTATGAGAATCCTGAGACGCCGAATCCGACACTGAAGAGCCAGATCGTCACGCCCTTCCTGGAAATCGGCAAGCAGAGCCGGCGCGGGTTCAACCTGGCAGCCAACGGCGGCTACGACTTTGTCGCCAACAAAATCCAATACGGCGGCGTGCAGGCAGTCTACAACTGGGATTGTTGCGGCGTGACCATGGGTTACCGGCGATTCCAGCTGGGCAGCGTGGGCTCAACCAGCCGCAATGAGCAGGAGTGGCTCTACGGCTTTACGCTCGCCAATTTCGGCACCGTTGGCGATGTCAGGCGTACCACGTCAGTCTTCCACGACCCGACCCTGCCACCGGCGTACTGACGATTTGACGGCAACGGTTCAGCCCCTCCGCTCAGGACCTGTAGGCTTTACAAGTCTCGGGCTTCAAGCTTCCCCCAGCCTCCCCTTGACAAACAAGAGGAATTGTATTTTCATCTTGATTATCGAGAGGAGAACGCCTTGCCTGCCAAACTGGATGAAGCCAGCCAGCATACTCCCGAATCTCATGACATGATCCAAGGCACCCTGGAAATGCTCATCCTCAAAACTCTGGCCCTCGAGCCGATGCACGGTTATGGCGTCGCGTTGCGCATCGAGCAGATCAGCCAGGGCGTCTTCCGGGTAAACCCCGGTTCGCTTTTGCCTGCGCTCAGCCGCATGGAACGGGCAGGGCGCGCCCGGTCAGAATGGCGCGCCACTGAAAACAACCGCCGCGCAAAGTACTACATGCTCACTGCCAAGGGCCATAAGGCTCTCGCCGCCGAAACCAAACAGTGGCATCGGCAGACAGCGGCGATTTCGCGCATTCTCGAAGCATGATCGCGACCGGAAATTTCACGGAGGAATCCTATGCAGTGGCTCACCAATCTCATCAAGGGCTTCACCTCCCTTACCCACAAGCAGCGGGTTGAAGCCGAGCTTGACGAAGAACTGCACAGCTATGTGCGGGAATCAGTCGCCCATAAACAAGGCAACGGCATGACGCCTGCGGTCGCGCGGCGCGCCGCCCTAGCCGAGATGGGCAGCCGCAACTCCGTCAAGCATCAGGTATGGTCATCGCGATGGGAATCGACGCTCGATAACCTGCTTAACGATATACGCCTCGGCATTCGTACTCTTTCCAAGAGTCCGGGGTTCACCGTTGTCGCCCTGCTTTCGCTCGCACTTGGCATTGGCGGCAACACGGCGATTTTCACGTTGATCCATCAGGTGATTCTTTGTAATCTTCCTGTGCGCGATCCTCAGCAACTGGTCAGCTTTAACAAGTCCATCGGCGGGGGAATCATAGGCGGCGTCGACCTCGGCACCGGCGGTCTGTACTCGTGGTCTTTCGCGCACCAACTTGAGACCGCGCCCGGCCCGTTTCAGGGCATTGCTTCGTACAGCAGCTTTTCTCCCACGGTTAGCGTTCGCCCTCCTTCTGACTCTCGAGATTCCGCCTCTGGTACGCAAGCCATCACGGTCCCAGCAACTCTTGTCTCAGGCAACTACTTCAGTCTGCTTGGATCGCAGCCTCTGATGGGACGGCTAATCGGACTCTCTGACAACGCGACGCCGGAAAGCGGCGCGGTTGCCGATATCAGTTATCGGTTCTGGCAGCAATCCTTATCCGCTGACCCGGCGATAGTTGGAAAGACGCTCACCATCAACGGCACGCCCTTCACCGTCATCGGCGTAATGCCCCGCCAATTTCAAGGCTTCAAGACTGAAATCGAACCCGCTGCTCTTTGGGCGCCAATCATGATGCAGCCGGTGGTTTATCATGACCAGTCATACCTCTCTGCTGCATTCGCGCCATACTTCCTGCATCTGTTCGGAAGGCTCAGCTCGCAAGCGGTCTCAAACCACGATACATTTGCCCAAAGCCAGCAATGGCTCGACCAGCAGGTGCAAGCCGGCATTCGCGCCATGGAAGGCGCTTCGATCACTCCAGCGCGCCAGCAGGAGATCAGCCGCGTCACCGTTCCCTTGTTCCACGCGCAGCAAGGAGTCTCGCAGATGCGCGGCGGGTATGGCGATTCACTCAGGATCCTCATGATCGTCGTCGTCCTTGTTCTGCTCATCGCCTGCGCCAACCTGGCAAACTTTCTGCTGGCGCGCGGGGCTGCCCGGCAGCGTGAAACCGCCACGCGCCTCGCGCTCGGCTCAAGCCGCGCCCGCATTGTCGGCCAAAGCCTCATCGAGTCGCTGTTGCTCTCCCTCGCTGGAGGAGCACTGGGCCTGTTGATCGCCTTCGTCTCAACTCGCGCCTTGATCGCCTTTGTCACGCGTGGCACAAGCGCCACCGCTTTCAGTCCCGCGCCCGACGCAGCAGTTCTGCTTTTCACCATGGCTGTCGCGCTCGCCACCGGCCTGCTTTTCGGGCTCGCGCCTGCGTTTGCGGCTGCCCGAATGGGGGCCACCACCACGCTCGCCTCAAATGCGCGCACCGCACAGGCCGGGGGCGTCAAGTCGTCCCGCTTCTGGCCAAGAACTCTGGTCATTGCTCAAATCACCCTCTCGCTCCTCCTGCTTGTCGGCGCCGGGCTCTTTCTGCGCTCTCTGCGCAACCTTCAGAACCAGGACTTCGGTTTCGAACGCACCCATCTGCTGATGGCCCAGTTCGATGCCCAGCTCGCCGGATACAAGACCAGCCAGGCTTCGTCCCTGCAGCAGCGGCTTATCGATCGGCTATCAGCGCTGCCCGGCGTTCGTTCGGTCGCCGTTTCGGGCACGGCGCCAATCTCCGAAGGCAACTGGACATCCACCATTCGCTTCTCCGGATACACTCCCGCACCCAAAGAGAACATGTATTCGCTTCTCAATCGCGTGTCAGGCGGGTATTTCGAGACCGCCGGCATTCCCATGGTCGCAGGCCGCTCCATTTCGACTGCCGACTCCGCCGGCAGCCTCAAGGTTGCTGTCATCAGCCAGACGCTCGCCAACCATTTCTTTCCCAAAGGCAACGCCATTGGCAGGATGCTCACCATCGACATCGACAGTGTCGCCGGTCCGTGGCAGATTGTGGGCATAGCCCGCGACAGCAAATCAACCGATCCGCGCAACACTGATCCGATCAGGATGACGTATATTCCGTTGGCTCAGATTGCGCCATTTACGCCTGCCGATCAACCGGCAGACGCAGGCACCAAGCCGGCTCCGCCCGAACCAAACAACAACTGCTTCGCCAGCAATCTAATCCTGCGCACCAGTGGCGATCCTTCCCGGAGCATCGCGGATCTGCGCGCGGCAATGGCTTCTATTGATCCCAATCTACCCTTGCTTCACGTGACGAGCATCCAGGAGCAGGTCTCAAGCCTCATGAGCCACGACGAGCTCGTCTCGGCATTCACCGGCCTGTTTTCCATGCTTGCTCTGCTGCTTGCCGCAATCGGCCTTTATGGAGTGATGAGCTATAACGTTGTTCGCCGCACCAACGAGATTGGAATCCGTTTCGCCCTCGGCGCGTCCGGGAGTACGGTGTTGTGGATGATTCTTCGCGAAGCGTTGTTGCTGCTTTCAGTCGGCCTCATCCTGGGACTGCCACTCGCCGCCACCGTGGCCCGATTGATCAGGCTCCAGCTCTTCGACCTGAACCCTTTCGACCTTGCAACATTTGCTTTGGCTGTCACCGTGGTCAGCGCGATGACCGTGTTCTCAGCCTACCTGCCCGCGCGGCGAGCCGCCAAAGTCGATCCCATGGTGGCCATCCGGTGCGACTGACCCGGATTGTCACGGGCCGCTGAAAATCACACCGCAAGCCGCAGGGACCGCACCCCTCCAGGCGCGTCCGCTTGCCTTTCGCCGCCTCGCGCGTCCATTCCATATCTTCAGGAAGAGGCGAGTGGCTGCGGTATCCTTTCCTCAGAGGACCTTATTTTGTCGCGATTCAGTTTGCTGGCTGGTTTTCTCGCACTCGGCCTTGCTGTGGGATGCAAAGCTCAATCCCCTCGCTCATCGCCCCCTTCGTCCGCAGTCGACCCCGCGCTGGAGCGGCGCATCGAGCTCCAGATTCGCTCGCAATTCGATTTGGAGCCCGACATTGCGATCACTCTCGGGACTCGGCAGCCAAGCCAGTTTTCCGGCTACGACACGCTGCCGGTGACGCTGTCGCGGGGCAAGCAGACCCAGGTGCTCGATATGCTCATCTCGAGCGACAATAAAACCCTGGCGCGTTTGACAAAGATGGACCTGACCAAGGAGCCCGGCTCCTCGATCGATATTACCGGCAGGCCGATTCGCGGCAATCCAAACGCCAAGGTGACAATTATCAATTTTGATGATTTGGAATGCCCTTACTGCGCGCGCATGCACGCCGAGCTGTTCCCCGCGACGCAAAACCACTATGGGAACCTGATTCGGTTCATTTACAAAGACAGCCCTCTTACCGACATGCACCCGTGGGCAATGCACGCCTCAGTTGACGCGAACTGCCTAGCTGCGCAGAGCGGAACCGTGTATTGGAGTTTTGTTGACTACGTGCATGGCCACACTCAGGAGATATCCGGCGACAACCGTGAGCCAGCCACGAGTTTTGCCGCGCTGGACCGCATCGCGCGCCAAGAGGCAACGCTCGGCAAGCTGGACGAAGGGGCTTTGAACATTTGCATTTCCAAGCAGGATGAGACGCAGATTAAGGCATCGACAAAAGAAGCCGATGCTCTGGGGCTTGAGGGCACTCCCATGCTGTTTATCAACGGAGAAAAGGTAAGCGGCGCTGTACCCCAGGATGAGTTGTGGGCCGCAATCGATCGCGCACTGAAGGCAGAAGGCGAACAGCCGCCGCCACCGCCTCCAACCGGCGCGACCTCCTCCGTTCCGGGATCGGTAAAACCTACTGGAGCTCCTGGTGCAGCAGGTACCCCCAATGCAGCGCCGGCAAGCGGACAACCTGCGGCAGGTTCAGCGCCTGCCGGGAAGCCGAATTGACCGACTATCCCGTTGATGGTGAAGGAATTTATGCTTGAATGCCGGAACAAACAGCGATGCGCGCAGGGAGCGGGCTCGCGGGTTGATCCGGCAGCGGTGCCCAAAAACCCGGCACCGCAGGAGTCATGACCTTGCACGCTGATTCATTTTTTCGGAATCACCTCAGGACTTTCGTTCCACTTGCTGTTGTAGCCTGCTTGATGCCAGTGGTTGCAGGTTGCCACCGGTCACCCTCGGCAGACGTCGTGGCCACTGTTAACGGGAAGGAGATTCTGCGTTCTGACCTGGACCGCATTTATAAGGCGAGCCTGGGCGATACGACGCAGAAGCCCACTCCGGTTGAAGAGAAGATGCAGCGCCTCCAGGTGCTGCAGAAGATGATCACCAACGAAATTCTGCAGCAGCGCGCCGCCAAGCTGGACCTGACGGCCACAGACGAGGACGTGAACGCAAAACTGACCGAGATCAAGGCTCCCTGGACAGAGGATCAGTTCAATAACCAGCTGAAGCAGAGAAATGAAACTCTGGACGAGTTCAAGAAAAACCTGCGCCGGGATTTGACCACGACAAAGCTATTCAACAAGGAGATCGAGTCGCGCATCAACATTACCGATGCCGAAATTGCCAGTTATTACACGGCCAACAAGTCGGAATGGAATGTTGTGGAACCGCAGTACCACCTTTCGCAGATTGTGGTGTTCGTGGGCCCGGTTCCACAAGGCAACGGCCAACCGGCCCACATGGTTAGCGAGGCTGACGCCAGAAAGAAGATTGACGCTGCACACAACCAGCTCGAGAGCGGAGAGGATTTCGCAACCGTAGCCGCGAACTTCTCAGAGGATCCGAACACCGCTCCGAGCGGCGGCGACATGGGATTTGTCCCCGAGTCCTCGCTGCACTCGCGTCCCGAGGCCTACGACGCCATCATGAAATTGAAGCCGGACCAGTTTACCGATGCTATCCCTGTATACGACTCACCCGCGCCGGGTCACAAGCTCTCAGGGTTCGCCATTTTCAAATTTCAGGGACGCGAACCAGCCGGTCAACGCGAGCTGAACGATCCGCGCGTACACCAGGCCATTCACGGAATACTGCACGACCAGCAACGGCAGTTGCTGCAGAATGCATACCTGGAGATGCTTCAGGATGACGCCAAAGTGCGCAACTACTTTGCCGAGGAGATCCTGAAGCAGGGCGGGCAGTAAGACGCGAGTCAGCAGGTTGGTGACTGAGCGCATCAGGCCCAGGCTGCCAGCATCTCGCTATCAGCTTTCAGCTATTGGCCCTTGACGTTCGGCTCTCGCGAGCCCAATTTCCAGAAGAATACCCGGGCACATGTGTTCTGCAGAGGATTGACAGGGGTCGCCGACTTGTTGTTTTCCCGCCCCAGCAAGTTCAAATCATTTGCCGGGAGCCCCGGTGTTGCGGTAACCAGGCTACAGCAGCCCCGGAATTGCCGCAGCTTCCAGCTTCCTGCTCGGGTTTGGAGCTGGTTGGCTTTACGGCGATGGCATGGGTATACCCCCCAACATTCCTGCAAATAACTTGATTGCTTTCATGCTGTTAGCAAAAAGTCTTGCACTAAACGCATTACAATCAACGCGCTGCGGCCAGGTATGGAAAAATAGACGGGTTAGGTGCCATCCTTTGCTCCTTCCTGGATGCAATTCTATGAAAACAAAGCCTCGGAGTTTTCCTGCATTGAGGCGCCAAAAGCGGCACCCCAACGAATGCGTTCCCGGATCGTTGGCAGCGTACAGCCAATGATCCTGAGCCGCCGTTATTCAGAGAGATTCTCTGCCCTGAATTGAATGTAGCGCGGGAGGGGGAAATTATCTGCAAAGCGGCCGTGGACGAGGGAACGAAAAGGCGAGGGCATGTCGATGGTTCGCGAGACTTGCGCCAAACGGCAACGGCCTCCGCGATCGCGGAGGCCGTTAAAGTGTTGACGCGCAGGTGTTTGCCTACTTCAGGTTGCCGTTGGCGTCCATGGTGATGCCTCCCGGTCCGGCATTCTTCTTCTCTTCATTCGCCTTGCGGGTGCCCATGGCCTTGTTGGTCCAGTCCTGAGCCATGGCAAGGTCCTGGTTCACAGCCGCATTATTGCCGTAATCAACGTCAGCTTTGTTGCGATAGATCAGGTTCAGATACTGCATGGCGTCGTCGTAGTTGGGGCGGTTGTCTACGGCCATCTGCAGGTACTTCAGGCCTTCATCCACCAGCGGGCCATTCTCTTTGGAAAGCGGCTCCATCACTTTCTTGGGAGCCTTGGAGTTGCCTTTGCCGTCGTCGTTGAGCCCGGCATCCTGGAGCGCCTTGAGCTTGTTCTCATGGGCCTTGGTCCAGTCGATAACGCCGACAGTGTAGGCAGCCTCGGGATCCTTGGGGTCGACGGCGAGAACTTTCTTCTGCCATTCCTCGGCATTGTCGAGCTGCTTCAGGTTGAAGTAGATACCCGCGATCTGCTTCATGCTGTTCACATCGCTCGGGTCCTTGGAAAGCACCTCCTGGAAGATATCGATCGCCTGGTTGGCCGTCTTCATGTTCTCGGGAGTGGTGAGGCCCGGCACGATGTTCTGCGAAAGCGCCGTGGCCAGATAGGTCTTGGCCATAGGCAGGTTGGGATCGAGCTCGGTCGCCTTCTGGAAGTGGCCGATGGCCTCTTCGTAGTGGGCGTTCTTATAAGCGTCTACGCCTTTGTTGAGTTGGTCGCGGGCGGCCAACTGGTTACACCCGCTCATGGTAAGCACCATGCCGGCCAAGGTTACCGCGTAGCCCAAAAAACGTGCGGGACCATTCATGTTTGTTTCCTTCTCCTTCAGGCAAAGGCTTTCAGGCCGCGCCTTATCTGTCTCGAACTGGCCGCGTACGAAAGACGAGCGAAACCAGGAATGTAAAAATTGTACTCCCGCCCTTACCGGTTCAACCGCACTCGGCTGTGTCGGCAATCACAGGCTGCCGTGCGCAGCATATCACTGCCGCTATCTGTCCGCCTCTTGAGCGGGC
>JASHVU010000514.1 GCA_030044455.1 Acidobacteriaceae bacterium
GACGGTCGGATCGGTCCGGAGAAGCGGGCTAAGCTCAATAAGGACGCTTCGGCTTCCGAAATCAGGACGTGCGGTGAGGCCTAACTTCCCCCGTTGATTCTCGCCCTCAACCGCTTGAGCACGTTGGGTGGCACGAGGCCGGTTACGTCGCCGCCGAAACTGAAGACTTCTTTCACCATGCGGGAGCTGACGAACGAGTAGCGTCCTGCGGGTTGCAGAAAGACGGTTTCAATCTCCGGCGCGAGGCGGCGATTCATGAGAGCCATCTGGAACTCGTGCTCGTAGTCGCTGATGGCGCGAATGCCGCGCAGGACGGCTGTCGCGCCCTGCTGACGAGCGAAGTCGACCATGAGCCCGTTGAAAGTGGCGACGGACACATTGCCAAGGGGGCTGGCGACCTCTTCGAGCATCTCGACGCGCTCTTCAACGGTGAAGAGCGGATTCTTGACCGGGTTGACCAGGATGGCGACGATGAGACTGTCGAAGATCTTCGCACCGCGCTGGATCAGATCGACGTGACCGTTCGTTGGCGGATCAAAGGTGCCGGGATAAAGCGCTTTCACGGGCATTATTGGCTCAAGGCGATTCTAGCAGCCAAAGCCCGCCTGGGCTCCAGCGTGGCGTTGGCATTCAGCACAGTGGCGTGATTTGGGTTGAGCCAGAGCGAATCAAGTTTTTGCGCGGCCCTTACCGGGCTTTGCGGTCATCATTGGGCCCATTTCCCCGCGTTGAAACGCTGGGCTAACGCAATTCCTGAGTCACTGTATCCGGATGCCGCGACACTCAAGTCGACGCGACCCCACGGAGCGGCGACCTTCCGCGGACTCCAACCGGCCACAGCAACTCAGGAATTGCCGTAACGAACTTTGCGCCCACGGCGCGGGCGGACGGGAACCAACGTCCCTCATGCGATTGCTCTGCGTCAGCCCCTGGTCGATTCGGTATCGACCTCAGACTCTTCCTGTTCCTGAAAGGCGCGGGTTCGCTCGGTCTCGCGCTGCATGGCGCGGCGACGGCCGGCGAGCAACTCGCGCAGGCCGACGCTGCCGCAGATCTCGCCTGTTGTTCTGTCAATTACCGGCATGCGCACCACCTCTTCGGTAACCATTCGCTCTGCGACGGACCTGCAGGTCTCGTCGGAATAGGCAAAGGCATCGCCAAGGGCGGGGGAGTTGTATCCGATGCTATTGGGCCCCGGCACCGTCTTCATGACGTCGGCGACATAGATAGTTTCCAGCGGGTCGACGCCGTATTCGCGCGAGAGATGGTGGCCGCGGCGCGCGAGTTTTTCAGTAAGGATGGACCGCGGCATGAGCAGAGAGGTGACCAGATATGCGCCGATGCATGCCGGAACGAGCGGCAACAGCGCCGGCATGGCATGCGTGAGTTCGAGCGAGAAGATGATGGCGGTGAGCGGCACCCCCAGCGCGCCTGCGAGCATGGCGCCCATGCCGATGAGTGCCCACATGGCCTGCGCCTCGGTGGGAAGATGGGCAAGCTGCGCGGCGCCTTCGCCCAGGGCAGCGCCGATCATAAGCAACGGAGCCAGTACGCCGCCGGAAGTGCCCGAGCTGAGTGAGAAGGCCCACATCAGCGATTTGGCAACGATGATTCCGACGATGAAAGTGACTGGCGCACTGCCGCGCAGCAGTTCGGCGATATTGTCGTAGCCGACGCCGAGCGCGCGGGGAAAGAAGAATCCGCCGATGCCTACGCCGATTCCGCCGATGGCCGGCCACCACGCCCAGTGGATATGGAGTTTGCCACCGATGTGCTCGAAGGCGTCTTCGAGGGCGTACATGAGGCGGCTGAGTCCCGCGGCAGCCAGGCCGATGACGATGCCGAGCGGGAGGGCGATGAGAAGCGGGCGGGTAATGGAAAAGCCCGCCGGCAGCGAGACCGGGAAGAGAGGACCTGCGCCAAGCCAGACGATACGCAAAGCGGCAGCCACGACGCTTGCGGCAGCGACGGGAACGAGCGAGCGGGGGCGCATTTCAAAGAGCAGCAGCTCGACCGCGATCAGAATTGCCGCGACAGGCGAAGCGAAGGTTGCCGACATTCCGGCGGCCGCGCCGGCAACCAGCAGCGTGGTGCGTTCCGCGTCAGAGAGACGGAGCCACTGGGCGATGAGCGAGCCAAAGGCTCCGCCAGTCATGATGATGGGGCCTTCGGCACCGAACGGTCCACCAGAACCGATGGCGATTGCCGCGGAAACCGGTTTGAGGACTGCTACTTTTGGCTCGATGCGAGCGCCATTCAGCAGAATGGCCTCAATGGCCTCGGGAATGCCGTGGCCGCGAATTTTCTCAGAGCCGTAGTAGGCCATAAGGCCCACCAGGAGCCCGCCAACGACAGGCACCACAAGGATGAGCAAGTGCGGAGCCGTGGAGCCGGCGGGGCCGACCATGGCAATGCTGAACCGGTGGTAGAAAAACAGGTTGGTGAAAAAAGCGATGGCGCGCAACAGGAATACGGCCAGGGCCGCGGCGCCAATGCCAATAACGAGAGCGACGGCGGTGAGTTGCCACACGCGGCGATCGACGGTGAAATCGCGCAGAACTGAGGCCCGTGAGTTCATGCGCGGCCGCCTCCGGATAGCGTGGAATGTGCCTGAACGCGCTTGAGGGTGCGCACCAGCAGGGGTGCGAGTTCGTTGAGCTCGCGGGCGTGGTCACGGGTGAGACTGGCGAGAACCTGGTTGCCTTTGCGCGTAATGCAAAGAATGGCGCGGCGTTTATCGGCGGCGTCGACGGTGCGATGAAGAAGGCTCTCACGCTCGCAGCGGTCAACCAGCTCGACGGCGCTGTTGTGCTTGAGTCCGAGACGTTGAGCCGCATAGGCGATGCTGGTTGCGGCATCGGAGGGAGCGCCGGCAAGTTGAAGCAAAAGTTGATGTTGCTGCGGCTCGAGCCCGGCCTCGCGCGCAGCAGTTTCGCTGAAGTGGAGAAAGCGGCGCAGCTCGTAGCGGAGCTCAGCCAGAGTTTCGAGCAATGGGTCCGCAGCGGCTGCAGGAGAGGAGGTCTGCATAAATATATCGTATCACGATATATTTGCTGCGAGAATACCTGTTCCCAGACGAGAGAGTTCGTTTGGGGAAGGATTCATGAAATTGAAGGGGTTAAAGGCAGGCTATATCGGATCAGAAAATGGAACAACCGAGCGGAACCCACCGAAGCAAACATACCTTCTTCTGTTTTTTCGACGGACACTCAGATTATTTTGCCATCGAGGTCGGCAAAGAATTTGATTCCTGGAATGGACAACTTTCGCAGAGTGTGGTCGTTCGTAAAAAAGATGTCGACGCTGGATTCGGCCGCCGTGGCAAGATGAATTCCGTCAGCCTGACTGACACGACTCGTGCTGCGAATGGAGCTATACAGATCTGCAGTCAGTTCATTGAACGGCAAGATCTCAATTGCGCCGCTAAGGAAGTATTTCCTGACCGCGTCGACACCGGAAACAGAGCCTCGCCGCCGGGGCCCGGTCAGAACCTCGCCAATTGTGAAAACACTGGTGCTTAAGGTATCTCCACGATTCACCGTTTGGTTCAGGATTCGATGAACCTTCGGGCCGAAAGTAGGATTTGCTTCAAGCATGTAGATGAACAGCATCGAATCCCAATAGATTCGGCTCACTTACGAATCTCCTTGCGCGCTCTTTCTTCGTTCTCATACCGCTCCCAAACGTCCGGCCCCCAGTTTCTTTCTGCCTTCAGATATGCCTCACCGCCTCCTAACTCCGCGTAGGAGTCAGCGAGAATGCCGTAGAGTTTTTCCAAACCGGCGCCGTTAGGGATGGGCTTGGCTGTTTTGGGGGAATCGGCAGGTTCGGCCAGTACCCTATATACAAACTGCACAGTTGTGCTCGGGCCCCCAGAGGCTGGTCCGCCCGTTTTTTCAATCAGCTCTACGCCAGCTTCCTTCTGGAAGTCTCTCGATTTCAAGGTCGAGAATACAGACGGAGTGCGGTTTGTCCAGCCCAACGCCTTTTGAACACTTCCGACTTTGACCCGGATGGTGTTGTCTCCCCTAAGTCGTGCAGGTTCAACGTAGGCCGAAATCACATGCTTTTTCGTCAGCTCAGTAGGTTTCATCCGTTCTCCATACATACATAACTATACTTACATTACTTTCACATGTCAAAACATCTGCCGATGCCAAGCCAACTCTCCTCATTTTCGCGTTTGGGGAGCCTAGCTAGAGTACACGACTTCTTTGCTGCTGTGCTGGGCGGCGCGGGAAGTGACATAGAGCGACACCACGGTGATGTCGTCGTTCTGGCCGAAGTGTTGTGCGGTTTGGGCAATGTAGCGCGCCGATTCGTTGCTTACCTGCTGGGTGCGCTCAAAACCGAACAGTTCGCCGTGCGGATTGGTTGC
>JASHVU010000515.1 GCA_030044455.1 Acidobacteriaceae bacterium
CAAGTTCGGTGGGCTGAGCAAGAGCCACACGGGCGAGTGGGTTGATGAAGTGGCGAGCCGGGCGGCGGCAGAGAACCAGCAATATCTCGAGCTGATGCAGACGCCGGTCTTTAGCCACGCGGCCCAGATCGCACACCAGGTCGGGTGGAACCCCGAATTGGCGCAAGGCGATCCGCAGACGTTTGCGCAGTTCAGGCAGGCGCTGCTCGACCATGGTTTGCGCGATGAGGTCGAACCAGACCGCGAAGACGTCCGCGAAGCCGAGGCCGACCGCAAAAAGCTGGAGCACTGCGACACTCCAGTGGCAACGGCGGCATGCGCGGTCGTAATTCGCTACATCTACCAGGTGCTGCGCGGATTTCCGCCGGAGCAGGTATTTGCGCAGACGCTGCTTGGGTTTGAGACGGTAACGGCGAGCATCGAGGCCGGCGACAACACCTGGGTCGGTATCAACTTTGTTCAGCCGGAAGACGGCTTCATCAGCATGCGCGATTACACGTTGCAGATGAAGATGGTGGCGTATCTGCACTCGGTGTACCCCAAAGTGCATATTTCGCTGCATGCGGGCGAGCTGGCGATGGGTCTGGTGCCGCCCGAGGGTCTTCGGTTCCATATTCGTCAGGCGGTGGAGATTGGGGGTGCCGAACGCATCGGCCACGGCGTCGACATTATGTATGAGGACAACGCGCGACAGCTCCTCCAGGAGATGGCGGACAAGCACATCATGGTTGAGATCAACCTGAGCTCGAACGAAGGCATTCTGGGCATCAAGGGCGATGAGCATCCGTTTCCCATGTACCGTTCGGCGCATGTGCCGGTGGCGCTCTCGACCGATGACGAGGGCGTGAGCCGCATCGACCTGACCCATGAATATGTGCGCGCGGCCATTGATTACGGCCTCAGCTATCGAGACCTGAAGCAACTGGCGCGGACGGGGATTGAACACAGTTTTCTGCCGGGGGCGAGCCTGTGGGCAAAGCCCGACGATTACAGCAGTGAGATTTCTGAATGCCGCGACAATCCGGTTGCGCCAACTTCACAGGCCTGTCTCAATTTCTTGCACAACAATCAAAAAGCCGCGGCCGAGTTCGAACTCGAGCGGCGGTTCAAAGTGTTTGAAGCAAAGTTTCAGGGCCACGACTACGACAGGTTGTTGCATGGACAATGAGCGCATTCGCGAGATTTGCATGGCGATGCCCCACGTTTGCGAGACGGTGAACTGGGGCCACCACCTGGTGTATTTTGTCGGCGACCGAGACATCGGCGGAAAGATGTTCGCGATGACCGATCTGGATGGAACCGGAACGGGAGTGCTGTGGTTTCACTGCGGAGCAGAACGGTTCCACGAGCTGCTGGAGATTGAAGGCGTCATTGCGTCTCCCTATTTGGCCAGAGCTCATTGGGTCACTGTCGAACGCTGGGATACTCTGCGTCCGCGTGAGATCGAGGAAGAACTTAAACGAGCCTACGATCTGGTCTACGAAAAGTTGCCGCCGCGGACGAAGAAGGTTCTGGCGCTACCTGAGAAAGAGCGGGCGAAGGCAATCAAAGAGCGCAAGAAAACTCTGAAAACGAGGCCAAAAGGGCGGTAAATTGGCAAGTTCTTTAGTCACGTCCAATGGAGATTTGCACCATTCCAAGGGCATGTTGCGATCTAAACCATTTGTTTTCAATGATGGCTTCACAGCGTCACAGTTACTGTGAGTTAGGGGGTGGGGGTAGGTTGTTTTTCAGCGATCCGCCATCTGTTTTCAGCTCTGAAATACCTGCGGAACGGCAGGTCGGTGCCCGCCAATTTCGGATCGATTGAACTGGCATTTGCGGCTCCTTCCAAATCCATTGTGCGGTATGAGAAGGTAATTCTCCGCAAGGAACCGAGCCGGGGCGGCCTGCGTAGGAAAATAGTGAGTAGCTCCGGTCTGGGGAGGGAGCGATGGTCAAGTTTCTGTTGTTCTGCATTCTTCTGGTGTTGTGCTGGCCGGTAGCTCTGGCGGCATTGATTCTGTATCCGATCGTGTGGCTGGCGCTGATTCCGTTCCGGATTGCGGGCATCGCTGTGGGTGGGGTTCTGGCGCTGATCGGCGCCATCTTCATGTTCCCGGCGCGGGTGTTGCGGGCGATATGAGAGGCAGGCAGTAGCCAATCGCCAGTAGACGGATAGTCTGCCCGGCAATCCTTCGCGTCAGACTGCAGTCGTTGCGTGCCGGGGTAGGCCGATTCCTTCGACTTGACGGATTTAATCATAATGATCATAATGGTCATAACGATTGGATGGCTCAATGGTTACTGAAGTCAATGCCGTCAATTTCCGCCAGAATCTGGGCGAGATGCTGAACCAGGTGCAATACCGGAACGACAGCATCCTGATTCACAAGGACGGAAAGCCGGTTGCGGCCCTGGTGGACGCCGAGTTATTTGCCAGGATTCGCCGCATGCGAGATCGCTTTGACGAGCTAAACAATCGGATTGCAGAGGCGTACGCCACTGTTCCGGAAGACGACGGGATGGCGGAGATCGACGCCGCAGTTGCTGCTGAACGGCGCCGCTGATGCCCGGGCTCCGGGTTGTGCTCGACACCAACGTGCTGTTGTCTGGAATCGCTTATATAAACGGAATTCCTGGGCGCATCGTTACCGCTTGGCGGAGCGGCGGAATCGATGTCGTCCTTTCCCGATACATTCTCGATGAGCTGGTGCGGGTGCTGCCCCGTCTCAATCGAATCACACTCAGCGAGACTGAGATTCGCGACCTTGCCGACAGCTTCATGTTTCTCGCGGAGACTGTCGAGCCGGTAATGCCGGACGAGAATATTCGCGACCGAGCGGACGCGCCGGTTCTGGGCACATTGCTTGCCGCAAAGGCCGATTATCTGATTACCGGCGACAAGGATTTGCTGGCACTGGCGGAGAAGTACCCGATTGTGACTCCCGCGGCGTTTTGGCAGCGGCATGGGATTTGAAGCCGGCTCCTGGCTTTCGGTGGTCAGCTATCAGCGCAATAGGACACCCGCTAGTAGCAGGCCCAACAGCATAAGCACCATCAGGATCGTCCCGATTCTGAAAACTGGCGAAGTCCAGTTTGTTTCGGAGCCAAATGAATTGTTCTGTTCAGGGTTCCTCGGGTTATAGCGAATCTTGACGATCTCTCCCTTCTCCGCTTTGACCAGCGAGATAGCTTCGGCTTCGTAACGCATGCCGTCAACTTCGTAGGAGAGGACAACCGCGTGTCCCCCGGTGCTCCCGAAGTCCAGCACCTCCATCGCGCCGCAGATTTCAATCCGGGCATCGGCCTCAATCCAGCCGCGATGAGAGAACCTGCAGGCCAGGTCTACCAGCTGTTCGCGCAACCTGGCCGAACGCGATTTTCTGAAGTTCTCGACGTCAATGTTCCGCACTTCACCCATCGGTCGACCATTTCAGTTTGAGATGCCGGATATGTCGAAAGTTTAAGCACCTCGGTTCTAATGCGCAATGTGTTCGGATTTGCGAGGCATCGGCACGAGGCTTTTCAACCCTCTAATCACCCGATCCTCTCGACGCCCTTACTCGATTTGAGTGGGCCTACGAGTAGCACTCCTCTCGCTTTGGATGGCAAGACCGCGCTGATCACGAGCGGTTCGCGTGGGAACGGCGCGAATGTTGGAGGCAAC
>JASHVU010000047.1 GCA_030044455.1 Acidobacteriaceae bacterium
GGCGGCTGGGCGAAGCCTGGACCAACAAGCACGGAAAATACACGATCGAATACGACCGCGAGAGCGCGCTGAATCTGGTAATGCGCGCCTACGATGCCTCATACAAGATGATTGCGCAGTCGCCCACTTATTTTTTAGCGCCGGCGCAGGTGCAGATTAACTTTACGACTGCGGCGGACGGAGTGGTACGCTCGCCCTCAGTCTTTACGACTCTGAGCAACGCGGTCACCGCACAGCTCAACGGGATTCCCCTGACCAGCCTGACTGAAAACAGCACCTCGCACGAACTGGAATTCCTGGCCAGCGCGACTGGAGCCCAATTTGACGACATTGCCTACCTGTATATCGCCGAACAATTGGGAACTCAGAACAAGATCCGCCCCGAAACATTCTTTGGAATCTTTTATGAAGGCATACCTGCATCGCTTGACGCTGCACTGGGCAGCTTACCCGACGCCGGTATCGACGATACGTTTACAGCCCAAATTCTAAGTGGCGTTGTGGCGCACTCAGACAGCGCGCTGAGCCAGGTGCTGACGGACGCCACCAGTGCAAACATTCTTCCGGCATCGTATGCATCAGTGCAGGCCGCAGAACTTGCGTTGATTGATACGCTGCGGACGCAGAACACCGGAAGTGCGCCGTATATTCGCGGCAAGACATCGTTGAACGATTTGCTTGCGGCGGGCGGGGTGACATCGGCAGTGCAGACGGCATTTGTGCAGGCCTATGCAGCCAATGGGGGTCAACTGGGCCCGACCTGGCGGGCATTGCGCGCGAATACAACGCTGCCGGCTGCTGACCTGACCACACTCAACACCACGCTGAGCCTGGGTGAGTTGCTGGGAGGCAATCTTCTTCTGATCAAGGACACGCTGAGCCGGTTGGCTAACAATTCACTTACGAGCATTCCAAACCTGGCGTTGCTCGATGAGAGCGACTGGGTGGCACGGATTACGGCCGTGGATCCGAATGCCACGAGTATTCCACCTGTATTGCCAAACGAGACGCCGCAGGAGCGGATCACGCGGCTGGCGAAGGCTTTGACGGAGCGGTTCAGCAGCAGATACCCGACGACCGCATTCGCCGGAGAATTATCGAAGGCCACGACAACTTCGTTTGCAAGCACCAAAAACGAGCTGGTGAGTTTTCTGACTGGCAACGCGAAGTTCAATTTCAAGACCAGCAATATCGACCAGTTTCTGTCGACGAACAAGGTCACACTGTCAACGGATGGGCTGGCGGATCTGAAGACCGCGCAGAGGTTGTTCCGCGTGTCGCCGCACTTCACCACGATCGATGCGATGAATACGTCGGGTTTGAAGTCGGCGCAAAGTGTGTACTTCCAGGGGCGGGACAACTTTATCGCGAACATGACGACAGCGTTCGGTAGCGCGCCCCTGGCCAAGATGGCCTATGCACGTGCGCAGATGACCTATTCAACATCGCTGATGCTCTATAGCCGGTTGAATTCTGCCTTCAACGGGATTGATCTTCCGATTTTCGGATCACCAAAGCCGGACCCGACTTCCATCACCAATCTGCCCGATCTGCAGATACTTTTTGGCGGCCCGTTGGACTATTTCCAGTGCGAGGATTGCCAATCGGTGTACAGCCCTGCTGCATATCTGGTGGATCTGCTGCAGTACCTGAGTCTGATTCCGGCGTCTGGCGGCGGAGTGACGAACGCACGGGATGCACTGCTGAAGCAGCGGCCGGATATCCAGTACATTGCCCTCGACTGCAACAACACCAACACGACCATGCCGTATATCGACTTGGTGAACGAGCTTCTGGAAGCGGAAATTTCGCCGCCCAATCCCCCCGTGACAGTGATTGACACATTGGGAACGTCAGCAGAACGGCGCGCACTGCCGCAACAGATCTCCGAGGCTGCATATGCGCTGACTGCAAGCACGGTGTTTCCGCTCAACCTGCCGTTTGACCTGGCATTTGCGCAGACCAGTGCGTACATTGCAGCGCTGGGGCCGACGCGTGCGGCCATATTATCGTTGTTTGCCGGAAATCCGGTTCCTGCGGCCACAGCAGCCTCGATTGCAGCGGCGAGCCTGGGCATCAATCCCGAGATGATGAAGGTGATCGATGGGACCGACGGAAACCCGCAGTGGGTGCGCTGGGGACTCGCACAAAATCCAACCTCGGTGATCGATCCGGAGACGCGCCAGCCTTACTCGCCAACACCGACAACGTGGGTTGACGCGCTTTCTAAAGTTCCGTTCCTGTTGAATGAAACCGGTCTCTCTCTGCAACAACTTTATCAATTGCTTGAAGTGCAGTGGGTGACTCAGCACGGTGTGACGCTGCAACTGGGAAGCATGACTGAAGGCGGGCTACCGATGTTGAGCCCCGACGCTGACCTCATGGTTTTTACCGGCCTGACCGGAGATGTGCTGGATCGAGCCAATCGTTTCCTGCGGCTGTGGACTGCGTCAGGGTTGCAGATGTGGGAGCTGGACTGGGCTCTGGAAGAGGCTCCAGGCGGCGTGCTGAATGATGCGTTTGTTGTCTTTCTTGCCGGCGCAATTGCGGTGAAAAACCAGCTCAACCTCCCGCTGCAGGAGGTGCTGAGTTTTTGGATGCCGCTGGAAACTCGCGACGTGACGAATCACCTCGGCGATGAGGATACAGTTACGCCTTCAACTTACACCGAGGTGTTCTGCAATCCGGCTGTGCTGGCGAGTGCGGGAAGCATCTTTGTCCCGCTGACGCAGAATATTGTGACGGCTGCAACCAATGCTTCACCGATTGCAGTTACGACAGCGGAGCCGCACGGATATCAGACCAGCCAACTGGTGGAGATTGCGGGCGTGGTTGGCAATACCGCGGCGAACGGGACTTTCACGATCACAGTTACGGGCGCAACCACATTCACGCTGAACGGGAGCACCGGGAACGGCAATTGGACGAGCGGTGGAACCGCGGTAGGAGTGCTTTCGGGCAATCCGATTCTTTCAACCAGCCCGGCGCCGCCGACCCCGGAACAGAATGCGATCACCGCGGCGCTGGGTTTAAGCGCGGACGATATCGCGGCGATTCTGAGCTTCTCAGGCGCATCGGCCAACCTCACACTGGCAACATTGAACACATTGCTGCAATATCAGCGTCTTGCCACTTCGCTCACGCTTGACGTTTCGGCGCTGATTCTTTGGATTCAGCTCACCGACCAGGCGCCTTTCAACGGCTCGCCCGCAAACACATTGGAATTCTGCCGCCGGCTAAGCGTTCTCGAGGGAACGGGGCTTGCGGTGTACGACGTGGACTATCTGATCCGGGACCAGTCGGCGAGCCAGAGTTCACTCGCTTTCACGACGACGCAGGCGACGGCCGTGCTTCAGGCAATCTCAGGCGCAATTGCCAAGCTGCCAACGCCGGTCGTTATTCCCATCACCGGAGCGACCAATTCGGCGCCGATTACGATTACCACCGCGACACCCAACGGCCTGCTGACCGGCACGCAAGTGACCATCAGCGGGGCGGGCGGCAACACGGCCGCGAACGGCGCCTTCACAATTACGGTAAGCAGTACGACGTCATTCACACTCAACGGATCGGCGGGAAATGGAGCGTGGACGAGCGGCGGCGCAATCAACGTGACCGCGTACACTCCGGCGGCGATAGAAACGATTTTTGTGGCGGCGCTGGTAGCTGCGACTTCGACCACGGCAGAAGTGGTAACGCCGATTCTGAACGACACCAACGTGCTACCGCTGGATTCGAGTACAATCAACCAGCTTGCGGCGCAGACGAGCAACATTGATCCAACGCAGTTTCCAGCGCTGGTGAATGCGTTTACGGCAGTGGCCAAGGCTGCAGCGCTCTACTCCACGCTCAATCCGTCGAATACGGCATTCACTTTTGCGGTAGAGAATGCCACGACCTTCGGATGGCTGAACCCGGCGTCATTACCACTGACGCCCACCAGCGCCAGCCCCTACACGCAGTTTGAGGCGCTGCTGCGCGCTTTCAAGCTGGAACAGGCGCAACCGGCGCGGACTCCAAAGCTCTTCGACATCTTTGCGCAGTGGCTGCCGCCCAATACACCGCCACTCGATTTGGCAACTGCGATCGCCGGCCCGCAGATTACGATTGCGGGAGCAAGCAATGCGTCGCCGATTACGATTACAACCTCAGCGCCCAGCAGCCTGGAAACGGGCGAGCAGGTATCGATTTCAGGCGTGGGGGGAAATACGGCAGCGAACGGAACCTTCACCATTACGGTGGTGACGTCGACGACATTTACATTGAATGGCTCGCAAGGGAACGGCGCATGGACCAGCGGCGGCACAGTGACCCAACCAAGCCTGGCGTTTGCGCTGAATGCGAGCGTGAGCGACGTGACGGCGATTGCAACGCAATTGGGAGCAACGCCTCCCGGGTTGACTCAGGCGACGCTGCCGGGATCGTTAGCCGATGTCGCGATGCTCACGGCGATAGCGAATGCGCTGGCTCTGGTCAATCAGTACGGCATCAGCGGAACGACACTGGTGCAGTTAGCGGCGATCCCGGCCACGGCGGCCTCAGCCACGGCGGCCATGGGAGCCCTGCAGTCGCAGTATGCACAGAGCGCGTGGTTTGGCGCGATTCAGCCGGTGGAGGATACGCTGCGGCAAAACCGCCGCGACGCATTGGTCGCATACATGCTCGGGCCGGGACCGGCGACGCCCGTACCCATGCTGCTGAATACTGACGATATCTACAACTACTATCTGATCGATCCGGAGATGAATCCGTGCGCATCAATGACACGGCTGCTGCAGGCGTCGCTGGCTATTCAACAGTTCGTGCAGCAATGCTTCCTGAATTTGTTTTTCTCGAATGTGACTGTGAACATGACCTCGTCGCTGTGGACCGAGTGGACGTGGCGGCAGCAGTACCGGCTGTGGCAGGCCAACCGCGAAGTGTTCCTGTATCCGGAAAATTATCTGCTGCCGCAGCTGCGCGCCGATGCGTCGCCTTTCTTCAACGATCTTGAGAACGACGTCAGCCAGTCGAATTGCGATGAAGATTTGGTTGAAGCTGCGATTGGCAACTACCTGCGCAAACTGGTGGGCGTGTCGCATTTGCACGTTGCATGCCACTACAACCAACTGCAGGCAGACGGCACTTATGTATTGTGGGTGTTTGCGCGAACTCACGCCCATCCGCCGCAGTGGTACTACATGACGCGCACCGGGTCCTCCCCTTACTCGGGAAGCTGGAGCGCATGGCAGCCACTGAACCTGGACATTTCGTCACAACACCTGGTGCCCGTGATCTGGGATCAAAGGCTTTTTCTGGTGTGGCCAATCTTCAAGCAGATTTCGGAGCAGCAGGGCAGTCAATCGGTTCCATCCAGTGGCGGGGGTTCATCGCAACCGGCCGACAAATACTGGGCAGTGGAGTTCTGCTACAGCGAGTTCAGCGATGGGCAGTGGCAGGCCAAGCAGACGATGGAAGAAAAGGCCTATTTCGATTCGCCGGACTCCCCACTTGCATTCAGCATCAGGGCGCAGCAGGATTCAAACTATAACCTGCAACTCCAGGTGTATTTCTGCGCAATTGAAGAGGCGATTGCCGGCGCCACGGACCAGGCGCAGCAAATTGGCAATGCCCTTGAAATTGAACTCGAGGGACTGAACGCGTTAAACGCTTCCGTGGGAATCGGGACTGTAACCCTTAACCTCCAGGAACAGTTTCAATATTCAGACTTCGGAAGCAGTGCGAGTGTGCAGATGACATTCAATGGAACCACGTTCGCAATCACGGTGTTGTCTTCTACGGGTACCTCATCGCTGGTCGGTACAGGAAAGCTGCCGATGCCTGAGTCGCCGCTGCAGGTGGTGGAGTCGCCACAGATCATTCCGCCTTCGCAGGGGATCGATCTGAGCCAGGACCCGACTTATGCACTCATTACGACGCAGTCAATGGGCGGACAACTTGCTACCCCGGCGAATTATGGTTTTGCGGGACAGGATCTGGTCTATGGCAACTACACGCTGCCCAATCCAGGTTCCAAGCCGCTCAACGTGCTTTGCGCTTCAACCCATACCGGGCTGCCCAATTCAATTGAGCTGCTCGGCTCGATTACCAACCCGCGCATGGTGATACCTGTCCAGGAACCTGTGTTTGACAGTGCTGATCCCTTCTTTGTTTGTGATCCGACGCGAACCTATCTGGTGCAGCCTGTTTATTGGACACTGGGAAGCCGCGGGACGGAAGTTACTAACATCACCTATCTGAAGCAATGGGCAACGGAGTTTGAATTTGAGACTTTCTATCATCCCTATGCGCGGACGTTTTTGCGGGAGCTCGAAATTGGGGGAGTGCCGCAACTGATGGCGCGCAGCCTGCAGGTGAATCCGCAAAACGTGCGTGGATGGACGCCGACTTTCAACTTCCAGTCTATCTACAATCCGACTTCGTATGTGGCCAAGCCGTATCCCGGTTCAACTTCGACCGCGCCATGGGCCGACCCATCGGAGGCGGGTGTGGATCCCGGCGAAACGTATCTCGACTTTGCGGCGGCGGATTCGGGAGCTTATTCGCTATATAACTGGGAAGTCTTCTATCACATACCGATGTACGTCTCAGCCCAGTTACTGCAGAATCAGCAGTTTCAGGATGCGCTGAATTGGCTTGAGTACATCTTCAACCCGACGGATACCAGCGGCGGAAGCGTTCCTCAGCACTATTGGGAATTTGCTCCGCTGAACGCGATGAACTCAAGTACCTGGGCAAGTGAGGAGGTGACGAACCTGCTGGAGACGCTCGCCGCTGGAACGGCGACCAATCAACCGGGAATCAATGATTCTTCAACCGCGGTAGCTATTACGAACTGGATGCAGGATCCGTACGATCCATTCTCTGTCGCGAATACGCGCTGGTCGGCATACGGCAAAGCGACCATCCTTGCTTTCTTGAATACGCTGATTGCGTGGGGAGACTGGTATTACGCACAGTACACGGCAGAGATGGTGAGCCAGGCGGAACAGCTCTACATCCTGGCCGATATGATTCTAGGGCCGGATCCGCAGGAGACGCGCCTGCCCGACGCAAATCAGAGCGGCGCGAACGCCATTACCTATGCTTCTCTCAAAGGTGACAACATCGATCTGTTCTCAAATGCGATTGTGAACGTGGAGAACATTGTAGTGGCGCCGGAGCCGCCGCAATCGGTGATCAGCGGATCGACGCAGACACCGATGTTGCCGCAATTCCCGGGCAGCGGGCAAAACAATACACTGCTTTTCTGCATTCCGCCCAACAGCCAACTGCTTGCCTTCTGGCCCACAGTGGCGCAAAGGCTTTACAACATCAGGAATTGCCTGAATCTGCAGGGTCAGCCGCAGCCATTGCCGCTGTATGCGCCGCCTATCAATCCGCTCGCGCTGATTGAAGCCGAAGAGGCTGGGGCGAGTTTGTCGAGCGCCACACCCATGGCTCCGATTTATCGCTTCGAAGTGTATCTGCAGCGGGCCATGGACCTAACCAACGACGTGCGCGCCTACGGGGCACTGATTCTATCGGCGCTGGAAAAGCAGGACGCGGAGACACTGGCGGCGATGCGCGCCAACCAGGAACTTAACATTCAAACGGCGATGCTGGGTGTGAAGCAGACACAGGTGCAGGAGGCGCAGGACCAGATCACAGCGCTCCAGAATCAGCAGGCCGTGGTGCAGGTACGCTACAACTACTACTCAACCATCCAATATATGAATGCGTGGGAGACCGCTGCGCTGGCACTCCAGGCGCAGGCGCTGGTGACCAACGCACTGGGAATCGTGCTCGACCTGACGGCTGGCGAACTGCACATGATTCCCAGTTTCTCCGGCGGCATTGACGGATTTGGTGGAACTCCGAGCGTGACGATGTCGATTGGCGGAGAGAATTTCGCCGCAGTAGTAAGTGCCTTCGCACAAGTGATCCAGATTCAGGCGTCGATGTTAGGTCAACAGGCCAGCATGCAGTCCACGCTGGGCGGATACCAGCGGAGATGGAACGACTGGCAGTTCCAGGCGCAGCTCGCCAGCGCTGAACTCACCCAGGTGGCGAGTCAGATTACGGCGGCCCAGGACAGGCTGAATATCGCACAGCAGGAACTTGCCATCCAGAATACTCAAATCCAGAATGCGCAAGCCGTGAGCACGTTCCTTACCAACAAATTCACCAATGCGCAGCTTTACACCTGGATGGTATCGCAACTCAGCACGGTTTATACGCAGGCGTATCAGCTTGCCTATTCGTTGGCACTGCAGGCTCAGAACGCCTATCAATATGAGTTGGGCAGCCAGGACACGTTCATCCAGTTCGGATATTGGGACAGCCAGCACAAGGGATTGACAGCGGGCGAGAGCCTGTTATTCGACCTGAGACGGATGCAGGCGCAGTATCTGGCTGAGAACAGCCGCGAGCTGGAGCTGACCAAGCATATCTCGATGGTACTGACCGCGCCGGATGCGCTGGTGACCCTGCGTGAAACGGGAACCTGCCAGATTGCGCTGGACGAAATACTGTTTGAATACGATCATCCCGGGCAGTACTTCCGCAGGCTGCGGTCCGTTGCCATCACGGTGCCTTGCATGACCGGGCCGTATACCGGCGTGAACGCAACGCTGACACTGACCAACGCGATGGTGAGAACGCTGGCTCCGGGAGCGACGTATCAGCCGCAGAGCGCAACGCAGAGCCCGAATGATCCTAGCGTGCTGGTTTCGCCAGTTGCCGCGGCGGGGACGCAGACGATTGCCACCTCGAGCGGCCAGAACGATGCAGGGCTGTTCAATGTGAACCTGGGCGACGAGCGCTGGCTGCCGTTTGAGGGGCAGGGCGCTATAAGCACCTGGAACCTGGTGCTGGATCCACGCGATAACAACTTTGACTTCACCACCATCACCGACGTGGTGCTGCACGTGCGGTATACGGCGCGGGGAGGCGGCGACCAGACTGCGGCCAACAATGTGCGCAGTGTGTTGAAGTCAAAACTATCCACCACGCAACGCAGCATTATGTTGAGCGTCAGGAACACATTCCCCGACAGCTACTACACGTTCTTCAACCCCGGCTCAGGCGCGACGGCAGAGACACTTTCGTTACCGCTGACAACCAACGTGTTCCCCTATACCAATCTGGGCCACGGGAATGCCGAGATCCAGAATGTTGAGTTCTATGTGGTGCTGGCGGTTCCCGCAGCAGGCAATAACATGCAGGTGAACTTCAGTGCTACGGCCAATCCCGTTACACTTGCGCCGGCACCGGGGCAAACCACAGCGGGTAACCCGCTTGAAGCGCTCACGGCAAGCATTCCGATTTCTCCGGCACTGACAGCACCGCAAACTCTCACGCTGACTGTACCGCTCACGAACATTCCATCTTCGCTGGGAATCAACGTAAGCGGTCAGACGCAGCTTGATCCGTCAAAGGTTCTCGATATCCTGATGGTGGTTGCATACACGATTGAATAGGCTATGTTGAGTGAAAACGATATTTCCGGAATAGCGCGACGCCTGACCGCTGCTCTTTCACCGCTGGCCGTTGGCATCTTCGGGTCATACGCAATTGGCTCGGCCAAGGCCCGCAGCGACCTTGACTTGTTTGTAATTCAGGAGACGCAACAACGGCGTGCAGTGAGGAGCCGGGCCGTGCATCGGCTGCTGTTTGGAACTCTTTACCGGGTCGACGCACAGGTTTTTACGCCGCGGGAGTTCGAGGATACGGTGTACGAGTTCCAATCGTTTACCTGGATTATTGTGCGGCAGGCACGGCTGTATCACTGGACGAAAGACGCCGAGCGGTTGGTGCCTTCACTCGTACCCAGGGCCTTGGCATCGAAGGACTATCTCTGCCCAGCGCAGAACGGACGGTCGCAACATGACAACTACCGCGGATTGGCGGACGAGTTTCGGTTGGCGATGTGAATCGCTTGTCAGACGAACGCCGAACGAATGCTGGATGAGAAGAGATCCGTGGTCAGCTGCTTTGGCTCATCGAGACCCGCGCAGATTTTGAACCATGTCAGAGAAGGGCCCGGAACGCGCTTCGAATGAGGCCCCTGGAGCCGCTCTCGAGGCAACCGGCTTCGCAGGATCTGGACCAACTCATCCAGTTATCAATGAATTCTGAAGCTTTCCACGGGGATTCATCGCCGCTACGGCACAACTCTGGGCCTCCCTTCGGTGGCGTACCAGGCCACCACCATTGCATTGAAACATTGCCCGCGATTTGCTCGCGAGAGGCAGGAGCTGACTCGGCTGGCCCCACAGCAAACCCGGATTCTCTCCACATGCTGCATGTAACATCTTGGAGACACTCTGAGCAGCTATGCCTAGTTCGCCATTGCTGCGGCATTTGGGCGAGTTTATAATCGCCGCGTACAACTGGGGGGTTTGCCTTTGGGCAGTTGCTCGTCTACGACCTAAAGGAAGGGGGAAGAAGTACATGCAAAGAGGATTGTGGAGATGCTCTTTCGTGGCGGCATGTTTTTTCTTCGCTTCACTTTCGCTTGCCGGGCAAGAAGTGGTTCACTCCTTGGCGGGGCTCGTCACTGCTATCGATCCGATTGCAAAAACGATCGCAGTGAAGGCGGATGACGGGTCTCAAGCCGTTTTCAAAGAGATGACCGATCCCAATACTCCGGTCGATTTCAACCCAAAGTTTCGCAGGGAAGCAACCGCCGCCGACGAATTCAATGAGAACGGCGTTCGCGTAATTGTCTATTACATTGGCAACAGCGACATTCGTACCGCAGTTGCACTGCGGAGTCTCGGGCCAGGGCCGTTCACCGTCACGAACGGCGAAGTGGTAAGTTTCGAGAAGGGAAAGCATTCCTTCTCGGTCATTAACTCGTCGGGGACGGTCGAATCCTTCAAAATCACAACCGATACGGTCGTTGAGGGCCCGTTGGGGGCGCAGGAGGGCTCCACCTTTCACCCTGTCAATGGCGATCGAGTGCGAGTGACCGCGGCGGTTGACAATGGGACCGTCGCAGCCCTGTTCATCAATACAATGGTTGCGGAATGATCTCCCTTGCAACCGGCCTCAACGAACCGCACACTGCGACTCCACGGCCATGATGTTGCGACTATAGCATTTTCGGAAATACTGTAGACCGAAAGCACAGGTTAAAGTCGGCGCGACCCCGAGAAGCGCCGACCTTTTACGGGCTTCCCAAGGACTACATGATTTCCGAAAATGCCGTAGATGCTGGTAGACGGGACCTACCTGGAGCTCTTATTGCGAAATAGAGCCCATTGGCCTGCCCGTCATTGCTGGGCCTGGAAGTGCACTGGGTCCCAATTGTCGCTGCCACTCAGAAAGACCGATGGCTCATATTGTCGAGCTTGATCGGGCGAGAGAAAATGTGTGTGCGGATCGCGCTGTGCCGGCTGCGAACCTGGCCCGGTGGAGTTGAACTCGGCGTAGAACGCTGTCTCGATGGAGTGCGTTTGATTGGGATGCCACTCTCGCCAGCCAGCCGGGGCAATCTGGCTACCCATTTCTGAGTTGAGAAAAACCACCGTGGCGTAAGGGCGCCATGGCCGGCCCAAATACACGTTGATGACACCCGGATCGGCTGTGAGCTTGCATTGATTGAAGACGAAGCCGGAGTCTTCGTCCGGGTAATGCTTCGCCTGCGCTGTAATGAACCCCTCGGAATGCGGCGTGCTGTGAATCTCGCAGTGATCGAATACAGCTTTGCCGTCGCCGAAGATGAAATCCACGTTCCCGGCGATGTAGCAGTCTGAGAAATACTGGCGGGCCGCGATGCAGGGCTGTCCATCTGGAGCGCAATTGCGACTGCCAGCATAAACGGTGTCCTGATTACCCAGCAGACGCACATTATGGAAGATGGCGCGATCTCCGGTGACCAGCAGCGCCAGGGCTTGAGAGCCTGCCGGGAGTTGCGGATGCGTGGTATTGAAATCGTTTTGAAACGTGATGTTCTCGGCAAAAAAGTTGTCGGCGGTCACATTCACCGTAGCTGAATGAAGCGTGCCGCCATTCGCCCCCGCGCTGCGATCGTTGACGACGACGGTCTTCGATGCATCGCTGTTGGCGCTGCGCAGACGAATATTCGGCTTGTCGATGGTCAGCACTTCACGATAAGTCCCGGGAGCAACGAGTACCAGCGCTCCATCCTTGGGCGCCACATCGAGCGCGCGCTGGATGGAATAGAAGTCGCCCGTGCCATCGGCAGCAACGTACAGTGTGTTGTCTACCGGTGGAACGGTTCCGGCCATCTCCGGGGCCGTGGCGAGGCTGGGAAACGGAACAAAGCGGCCGTCGCAGTTGAGTGGCGTTCCGGGCGATGAGCTTGGAACTTGCTTCACATCGATATCGTCACCTTTGGGTTCGAGATTGCCGCGTTGGGTTTCCACAGTAATATCGGCGTCCTTCGCCAGCCAAGTGGAATGCTCCTGATCGTCTGCGAACACATTGTCGAGATTGAGGCCGAGTTTGTGCTCCGCGTCGAGGCCGAGAAACGTGTAATTTCCGGCTGAAAGAATATGCACGTTTTCTAGCGTGATATCGCGGTAAACGGGAAGGTCATTTCCAGAAAACGTGGTGTAGAGCGGCGTGAAGACGAGCGGGTTTTTGGCGTCGCGAATGCAAACGTCGCGATAAACGAGATCGTGCACCAGGCCGCCGCGGCTGCGATCGGACTTGATGCGGATGCCGTTGTCTGCTCCATCGATGGTGAGGTCATCGACCAGCATGTGATCGACTCCGCCACTCGTACCGCTGCCGATCGACATACCATGGCCGGTATAGAAATGGTTGTGCAGAATTGAAATGTTCGACGACGGTCCCGATTTACCCGACTTCACCCCGACGTCGTCGTCTCCGGTATGGATGTAACAGTGGGTGATGGTCACATTGCGTGATGAGCCAGGATCAATTCCGTCGCTATTGCGGGCTGTATTCGGAGTCATGATCTTCACGCCCCAGGCCGTAAAGCCATCGGTCTCGTTCACCGCAACATGGAATCCGGGAGAATTGCGCAGCGTGATTTTGTATAGGGTGAATCGATCGGCGTGGCGAAGAACGACGAGCCAGGGAACGCTCTGCTGCCGGTCAGTGATCTTCGCCTCGTGAGCAAGGTCCCACCAGGTTATGTTCTGCCCGAGAAGTTTGGCCCCACCCCGTCCATCGATGGATCCTTCGCCCATGATGCCGCTGTCCACGGCTCCATCGACGCTAATCAGCGGTTTGCATCCGTGGCCTCGATCGCTCACAACGCCGCAGCTGCCGGGAGAAAGATCGTAGAGACGCGGATCGCGCGAGGCTACGAGCGCGGTATTCGCCGACACCACAAGCGTTACGCCGGAGCGCAAGGCGATGGGGCCGGTCAGGAACACATCCCTTTTCCCGCGGGCCCGCAAAACAACCGCCTTGCCCGGGGCGCAATGATCAATTTCGTTTTGGATGCGCTCGGTATCGAGTCGTTGCTCATCCGCAAGCGAAATTACTCCGTGGCTGGCCGCAATATTGGCCTCGAGAGTTACACAAGCGGCGGGGATATGCGGTTCGGTTACTCGACGAGTATCCTGGGCAAGCAAAAGAGAAGGCAAGAGAAGCAGGACAGGGAATACCGGGAACTTGGCCATCCGCATTTCGGCTCCGACAAGCGCAGCGAGATGTCGCCGCGCAAAAATCGGAGGGACTGGTCCTCCAGTCCCTCCGAGTGGTTAAGACAAAACTGATTCTTAGAATGTGAAGTGCCCTGCGAATTGCCACTGACGCGGGCTATTAGCCTGGCCTGTTATTACCCCCAGGCTGGAAGATCCGGTCGTGGAGCCGATCGAGCCGTCCGCGGTGCTTGAGGCGCTGCCAAACCAGACGTGGTTGACAGCGTTAAAGACGCTCGCCTCGAAGATGA
>JASHVU010000516.1 GCA_030044455.1 Acidobacteriaceae bacterium
GCTCGGCTTCAGCCGTGACGCTGGTCAATGCCATCCTCGCCCCGGCTTTAGCCTCCGAGGGGTCTTTCTTGCCGCTTCAAACCTTCCCTCTGGGGCTGAAGCCCGCGTCGATTTTTCAATGCCATTGGCACGGCTGAAGCCAAGCCCTTTCAAAACCAATATTTCTTGGCCCTCGCGTTCATTTAATTGCTCCGCCCCCTGAATTGGCGCCCCTTCCGTTCGGGTAAACTTAAAGAGTCATGCTCGACTTGGGATTTGTGCGATCCAACCTGGAATTGGTGGAAAAAAAGTTACGTGCGCGCGGCGCCGATCCGGCGGTTTTGCTGGGCAATTTCAGGGCTCTCGATCAGAAGCGGAGACAGGCCATTACGACGGCCGAGCAGGCCAAGGCGCGGCGCAATGAGCTGAGCCAGCAGGTGGGCGCGCTTAAAAAAGCCGGCAAGAACGACGAAGCCGCTGCCGTGATGGATGAAACGCGCAAGCTGAAGGAACAGCTCGACGAGTTGGACCGGACTGCGGCCGAGCTGGATGAACAGTTGCGGTCCGCGCTGGCGCGAGTACCGAATCTGACTCGCGACGAAGTCCCCACCGGAACTTCGGAGGTCGACAACAAAACCGTAAAGATCTGGGGCGAGCCGAAGCAATACGATTTTGAACCCAAGCCGCACTGGGAAGTGGGCGATGGGCTCGGGATTCTCGATCTCGAGCGTGCCACAAAATTGAGCGGGGCGCGGTTTGCGGTGTACATGGGCGCAGGCGCGCGGCTGGAGCGGGCGCTGATCAACTTTATGCTCGACATGCACACGCAAAAGCATGGTTACAAAGAAGTGCTGCCACCGTTCATGGTGAATTCGAAGTCGCTGTTTGGGACTGGGCAGCTGCCAAAGTTTACCGAGGATCTGTTTCGCTGCTCTGATGCGGATGCGGATGGCGCTGCGCGCGGCAACTTTTTGGACAATGACCATTGGCTGATTCCCACGGCAGAAGTGCCGGTGACGAATCTCTATCGCGACGAAATCCTCGACGAGGCGCGCTTGCCGATCTCGCTGACGGCGTACACGCCCTGCTTCAGGGCCGAGGCCGGTGCGGCGGGCAAAGATACCCGCGGCATCATAAGGCAGCATCAATTCCAGAAGGTGGAATTGGTGAAGTTCGCAAAGCCCGAGGAGTCGGATGCGGAGCACGAGAAGTTGACGCGTGACGCCGAAGAGATTTTAGAAGCTTTGGAGTTGCCCTACAGGCGAGTCTTGCTTTGCACCGGAGACACGGGGTTCTCATCGGCCAAGACCTATGACCTTGAGGTGTGGCTGCCGGGCCAGGGGCTTTACCGCGAGATCTCGTCGTGCTCGAACTTTGAGGCTTTCCAGGCGCGGCGCGCAAATATTCGTTACCGGCCGAGCGCTGGATTGCAGGGCGGCGCAAAGGCAAAGGTTGAGTTTGTGCACACGCTGAACGGCAGCGGGCTGGCCGTGGGCCGCACCTGGGTGGCGATTGTCGAGAACTACCAGCAGGCCGATGGTTCGGTCGTGGTTCCCGAGGCGCTGCGTCCGTACATGGGCGGCATCCAACGCATTGAGAAGGAGCAGCAATGAAGGCTGACAGCGCGGCGGCGCAGATCGTTGGCGCGGGGGATTCGGGGCGCGGGTTCAGTGCGACTCTGAAGAGTTACTTCTATTGGACCTACAAGCGCGGCTCGTTCCACTACGACGTGATGGTGACGCTGATTCTGCTTTTCATTTTTGTCACGCCGCACTTTTGGAACTTTGGCGACCGGCCGTCGACCGAACCCGGGCCTTTATATCCGATTGTAGTGAACAGCGACGGCGGCCGCGACGTGATTATTACCGTGGACGCGACAGACGTGATCGCCCCGGCAGGCGCAACCGACAGCCAGGTGAAGCGCGCACTGCGGCGCGCGATTGAGCCGGTAACTGGCGACGACGTATTCGTGGAGCGCTGGATGACGGTGAGAACGGCCAACGGACGCCTGGCATGGAAGGTTTGGGCGCACAAGTAAGGCTTGAATCTGGGTTGAGCCAGTCACTTTGCGCAGCTCCAAAATCAATAGAAGAACCTCATTGAGCCAAGCGGAATATTCACGAGTCCTGGCGAAACTTTTGGCGTCAAATAACGTAAGGAAGTCTATGCAATTGAAGAAATTCTTGATTTTTGCCGCGCTTTGTATCCTTGGATTATCTGCGGCGAGCACGGTGGCCGCACAGGATTTAGAAAGCGTGCTGAGCAGGATGGACGCAGCGTCGGCGAAGTTTCACACCACCTCAGCGGACGTGGAGTTCACCACCGAGCAAACGCATCCGATCCCTGACACCGATGTGCTGAAAGGCACGGAGTATTTCAGGCGCGATGGTTCGACCTTCCAAATGGGCGTGCACATCGAAACCGACGACGGCCAACCCTCGCCGAAGATTGTGGTCTGCTGCGCCAACGGCCTGATCAGGATGTACGAAAAACTCACCAACCACCTCTATAACCTTGACGCGTTGAGCCAATACCAGAACTGGTTCCTGCTCGGCTTTGGCGCCGGCGGTAAAGAACTTGAAGCCAAGTGGGACATCAAGTACGACGGGCCCGAGACTGTTGACGGCGTGAAGACTGAGAAGCTCGAGCTCGTGCCCAAAGATCCAAAGGTATTGGACAAAGTACACAAGGTGATTCTGTGGATGGACGCCGACCGCGCTGTGAGCCTGAAGCAGTACTTCGACGAAGGCGGCGGACAATCGCGCACCTGCCACTACACCAATATCAAGGTGAATCAGTCACTGCCCCGAGACGCCTTTACCCTGCCGACCAACAAAGACACGACGGTCACCAACAAGTAGAGCGGAATCATTCGAGGGCCTGGGTAGTCAGGCCCGATCGGCACCCTATCAGGACGTTCCGCGCCGCATGTGCAAAGCTCCGCCGGCAATTAATGCAACCGCATTCCCTCCCAGCGCAAAAATCATGGGGAAGCACTCGAGCGTATAGCGCGCCTCGGGGGCTTCAACCGTGAGCAGCAGCGCGCTGCGCAGCAGCATGTACACCACCAGCGGGAGCCAGAGTTTTGGCCTCATGAAAACGCCAACCAGCGCGAGCAAAAGATACAGGGCATTGAGCGCGACCCAGACCCAACTGAACTTGGTTTCGGCGTAGTGGTGCGCGTAGACCCACCAGTCGAGATCGATGGGCAGGTTTTCGACGCGCGGACGCAGCCACATGTCGGCGACGCGGCCCAGCGGAAGAAACAAATCGTAGCGCAGAGGATGCGCGGCGATGCGTTCACGGGCAAGTGCAGCGAAACGCGCATTGATCTGCGGAGTCAGGTCGAATCCGTTGCTGTTGTAGTCATTGGCAATGGCAGCGGCCTCACTCCGCTGCGCAGGCGTGTCGAAAGCGCGTGCGGGAAGTTGATCGATGTCGAGTTTGCTGCCCGGCACATTCCAGTAAATCTGGTAGGTGGAAACGTAATC
>JASHVU010000517.1 GCA_030044455.1 Acidobacteriaceae bacterium
GCTTCGTTTCTTGAATTTCTGGTTTGCGCAGCCGTTGAGCGCTCTTCATCTCTCCCCACGGCTCGCGGATGATGCATGCGGTGCACGGCCTTCAGACGTCCCAACGCCAGGTGGGTGTAAACCTGCGTGGTCGAAATGTCGGCGTGACCCAGCAGCAACTGTACGCTGCGCAAGTCGGCGCCGTGTTCAACCATGTGGGTGGCGCAACTGTGCCTGAGCATGTGCGGGCTCGCGTTACCGGTGGCCATCTTTACCAAGTGCCAAACCCATTGGCGGGTGAGCGGAGAGCCGCGCAGCGAAAGAAACAGCCGGGCAACATCTTTGCGCCCGCCGCGCGCAGTGGTGATGCGGTCAAGATGCGGCCTTCCTTCCCGCAGATACTGCTCCAATGCCTCAACCGCGGAGCGCCCCAGCGGCACAATCCGCTCCTTGTCGCCCTTGCCGCGCACCTGTACGCGGCCGGCGTCGAGCGCCAGGTCGCTGGTGCCCAGCGCAGTCACCTCTGAAACGCGCAGCCCGCCCGCGTAGAGCAGCTCCAGAATGGCTCTGTCTCTGAGCGCCGTGGCTTGCGCCTGCGGATGGTTGGCGGCCAACTGCGCCCTCTCGAGCATTTCAGCAACTTCCGGCTCGGCAAGAGATTTGGGCAGCACCTTCCAAGTCTTGGGCGACTCCACGTTCACCGTCGGATCGTGGTGAATGCGGCGGTCGAGGAGTAGCCACTTGTAAAACCCGCGCAGACAGCTCAGCTTGCGCGCCGACGAACGCGAATCGATGCCGTGCGCGCGCAGATGCTCGAGAAACGATGTCAGGTCTTCCTGGACTGCCATCAGCAGCACGCCATTGCGTTTTTCAATGAATTCGGCGAAGGTCCTTAGATCGCTTAAATATGCCTCGCAGGTCAGAGGCCGCAGTCCTTTTTCGACCCTCAGGTAGGTCTGATAATCGCGCAGGAGGCCAAGATTGCCGGTGCTTTCCACAGCTTCGATTATCCGCGTGTTCCGGCTTCGCCCGGCGCCGGCCCTCAGGGCGCCGAACCACGTTCATCAAGGAATCAACAGTGGTACTAAGGCAATTGACAATGGGGCAACGCATTGAACCGAACCGCGTTGAGAAGCTTTCATGCGCCGCGCAACCTGGTGCACGGCGAACTCTTTACCGAAGCTTGACGTGCAAATCCGGCGAACATCGATCAAAATAGAATTGGACATGATTTCGAGCAGGATTGAGGAACGCTTGTTGCGTACGGAAATTGAAGCGCCAAAATGGACAATAGAGGAGTTTGAGCGGCTGGTCCTCGAGAGCCGGCCCCGCGTAGCGGTTTTCGATTGCGATGGGACTTTATGGAGCGGTGACGCCGGATACGGCTTCATGGTGTGGTCGCTGGAGCAGGGTCTGGTTTCACGCTCCACGAGCGACTGGATCGACACGCGCCATCGCGCCTATCGCGCGGGCAACGTGAGTGAAGAGGCGATTTGCGGCGAGATGGTGCAGATTTATGCCGGGCTCCGCGACCAAGAGCTGCGCGCCGCCGCAGCACAGTATTTCAACGAGTTTGTGAGGCCCAACATTTTCCCCGAAATGGTGAAGCTGGTCGCCGATCTGCGTAAGGCCGGCGCCGAACTTTGGGCCGTCAGCTCGACGAACAGGTGGGTGATCGCTGAAGGCGTGCGCGAAATCGGATTCGTAGAGGAGCGCATCGCCGCCGCCGAAGTGCGCGTTGAAAAAGGCGTTATCACGAGCGAGCTTTTGGATGTGCCGACCGGGCCGGCCAAGGCAGTGGCGCTCAAGCGCATGGGCGTGCCACATCCCGACGCGGTGTTCGGCAACTCGCTGCACGATCTAGCGATGCTTGAAATGGCCCGCTGCCCCTTCCCGGTCAATCCTTCACCCGCACTCATCGCCGAGGCCGGCAAACGCGGCTGGGGTTACTTCAAGCCGAAGGGCTCCGAGGGGCTAGATGCCGCGGTCAATGGCGAATAGTTATTGCTACCTTAAAAGTCGGTCAAGGTGGGCAGTTAAGCTCATCTCCTTTGTTTCGTTTACAATAAAGGCGTGCAAGACGCCGAATCCAACGCCGGCTCCCGTCCCCCAGGTGCGCTGCGCTTTGTGGCCGCGGCACTGATTGTCCGTGATGGCGAAGTTTTGATCGGGCAGCGCCGCGCCAATCAGCCCATGGCGCTGCTCTGGGAGTTTCCCGGCGGCAAGATTGAGCCCGGGGAGAGCCCCCAGCAGGCCCTTGTCCGCGAGCTTGAGGAAGAGCTCGGCATCCAGGCCACGGTCGGCCCCAAGGTCATCCGCATCCGACATAACTACCGCCATGGCGGCGCCGTCGACCTGCAGTTTTTTGCGGTTCGCGAGTTCGAGGGCGAAATGCAGAACCAGATCTACGAGCAGATCAAGTGGGTCAAGCTTGGCGACCTCACTACCTACGACTTTCTCGCCGCCGACCGGGGACTGATTCGGGATCTGGCAGCGGGCAAGCTGCTGTGAAGAGCAGCTTCCAGCTTTTGGCTTTCAGGCTTTAGCTTTTAACGCTCGGCTACTCTCTCCAAATTGACCGCTCCGGCTTCCTGCTCTGCGCTACTCTTCGTCCGTTCCCGGGTTAACGAAAGAGATTCGCTTTCGCCGAGGTCCGCCCGCGTGCGTTCGCACTCATGCGGCAGAACCCCAGCCTTGGATTGGTCGATATGAATAACTCCGCTCCGTTGCTTGCAGTTTATCGCGTCAAAGGCAGCATTCGCACTTCGGCATTGGCAATGCTGGCCACCGGGCTCATCTTCACGATAGGAATCGTGAGCCGGGTAAAACTTGGGCTCCAGCAGCCCTCAACCGAGACCGCGCTGCTTATTTCGGTGGTAGTGCTTGGCACCGCGATCTTCGCGCTTCACACCTTCACGTCGACCGTGCGACTCACTGCTGACTCGGTGGAAAAACGCTACCTGCTCACCATCGCCAGCCTGGCCTTCAACGAGATCCGCGGCCGCCGTCAGATCGGCGCCAGCGGCGAGGAATCGAATATCCGCTTTTACGTCATCGTCCCCACTCACCGCTCGCTGCCCACGATCAAATTCGCCGAGTACCACGAATTCGACGACGCGTTCTACGAATGGTTTCTAAGCCTGCCGGATTTGGATGCGAAAGCAAAATAGGCGCTGGCCTGCTCCTGGCGCCTATTGCCTGTTCCCTGATTCCTATTCCCTGCCTTTACGGCGTTTTAGGAAAAGGTGTAATGTCACTCACGGAAGTGCAGCGTCAGCGCTCCTTGGGGTCGCGCTGACTTTGTGGCGTCGGTTTCTCCTTACGGTATTTCCTGAAACGCTTTAGTGTCCCGGCATCATCCCCCACAGCATGACGCCGGTCATCCCGATCACAATCACGCTGGTGGCCCAGGCAATCACGTTCCAGAGCCGGGAATTGCGGTGCTCGCCCATCAGGTCTTTGCGGTTAATCAGCAGCAGCATGGGAATGATGACCACGGGCAGAAGAACACCGTTCAGCACTTGCGACAGAATCGCCACGTTGATCAACTGCGCATCCGGAAGCACCAGCACGGTGACCGCGCCGCCCACGATCAGCAGCGTGTAGAGCCAGTAGAAAAACGGAGCCTCTTTGAAGCTCTTGTCCACGCCCGACTCAACGCCCAGTCCTTCGCAGACTGTATAGGCCGTTGACAAAGGCAGAATCGAAGCTGCAAACAACGATGCATTAAACAGCCCGAAGGCGAACAGGAGGAACGCGTAGTCGCCGGCCAGTGGCCGCATCGCCTCGGCCGCGTCCGCCGCCACCTGAATCGCGCCCATTCCATGCACAAACAGTGTGGCCGCGCAGGCCACCACGATGAACCATGCAATCAGGTCGGTGAAGAAGCAGCCCACGATCACATCGAGCCGCGATGCGCCGTAATCCTTTACCGGGATTCCCTTTTCAACAACCGACGACTGCAGATAGAACTGCATCCAGGGCGCAATCGTAGTGCCCACCACGCCGATGGCCATATAGATATACGATTTGTCGCGCCATACCGATTTGGCCGGCAACTTCACCGTTGCGACCAGCGCTTCATGCCAGTCAGGATGCGCCAACAGGCCAGCAAATATATAGGCCATGTAGACCAGCGACGCAAGCAGAAATATCTTCTCGGTGCTCTTGTAGTCGCCCTTCAGCACCAGCGCCCAAACCAGCACTGCGCAAATGGGCACGCTGATGAATTTCGCGACGTGAAACAGGTGCAGCGACCCGGCAATGCCGATGAACTCCGTGACTACGTTGGTGTAATTCAACACCACCAGCAGCGCCATCATGACGAAGGTGAGGCGGAGGCCGAACTCTTCGCGGATCAGGTCGCTCAGGCCCTTGCCGGTGACCACGCCCATGCGCGAACACATTTCCTGCACCACGATCAGCGCGATCGTAATGGGAATCATGGTCCACAGAAGCGTGTAGCCGTATTGGGCGCCGGCTTGCGAGTAGGTGAAGATGCCGCCCGAGTCGTTGTCAACGTTGGCGGTAATAAATCCGGGGCCGAGAACGGCCAGAAATAGCAGTATCCGGATTCGCCAGCGCTTCCACATCGTGCGGTTTTCCTATGGTGGATTCATTGTTCCTTGGAATTTGGAACTTCAGTTCCTCACTGACCATAACAGGCCGGGGTCCGCTCGTAAAAACCCGGCGAGTCAAGCTGGCAATCCTTCGATAGGCGACGGCTTCGAAGACCGGCGTCATCTGTTGGCGCCCTGCCGAATTAAAATACCCTGTCACGATTTCAGCCGCAAAAAGGACCCGCAAATGAATTCGTCCCGTTCCAGCAGCAGCCTTCGCACCCGACGCAATTTACTCGGCGCAATTGCCGGCGCGATCCCGGCCGCAGCTCTACTCGCCTCGCCCACCGCCGCGGACGGCGCGCCCGCTCGGCCTGCCGAGGAGTCGGCTGACGAGCTTTTTTCGCTGGCCCGCCTGCGCAGCTACAAAAGCCGCCGCTCTTCAAGCTGGGACCGCACCGGCGGCAATGCCGACTCCGTGCCCGTTGAGCCGGGGGCATCGGCCACGTTGCTCGACGTTACCGGACCCGGCGTAGTGACCCACGTCTGGTTCACTATCAACTCCGAAGACCCCATGCACCTTAAGAATCTCGTCCTGCGCGCCTGGTGGGACGGGGAAACGTCGCCTTCGGTTGAGGCGCCGATTGGGGACTTCTACGGGCTCGGCCTGGGTGAGTACTTCAACTATCAGTCGGCCCTGCTCAGCGTCGCGCCGGCCAAGGCCCTCAACTGCTACTTCGAAATGCCGTTCGCGACCGCGGCGCGGATCACTCTCACTAACGAGGGGCCAAAACGTACCAACAATCTCTATTTCGCCGTCGACTACGTTTTGCTCGCCTCGCTGCCCGAGGGCCTTGGTCGCTTCCACGCGCAATTTCGTCAAGCCGCGCCCTGCCATGGCTGGACCAACGACTGGACCAATAATTGGGACCCGGCTATCGATGGCCGCAAGAATCTCGACGGCGCCGACAATTATGTCTTTCTTGAGGCCACCGGCCGCGGGCACTTTGTGGGAGTTACCCAGTCGGTGCTGCAAAACCAGAATGAATGGTTTGGCGAGGGCGACGACATGATGTTTATCGACGGCGACAAGATGCCCACCATCAACGGCACCGGCACCGAGGATTACTACAACGGCGCGTGGGACTTTTACGGCCAGCAGTTCGCCTACCCGCACAACGGCGCACCTTTGATCACGGGCGGCGAGCGCATCGGCAGTCGCTATTCGCTTTACCGCTGGCACCTCGAAAGCCCAATCGCCTTCGAGCAGTCGATCCGCGTGACCATTGAGCACGGCCACGCCAACCACCGGTCAGACAACTTTTACTCCGTGGCGTACTGGTACCAGACAGAGCCACATGCGGCATTTCCGGCGTTGCCGGCGGTGGCTGAGCGCGTGCCGAAGCTGTTTGATGTAGGCGGCGGAGCAGGAGAGGCGAAAGTGCCAACAACGTAGCATCGATCGCAATGCCGCGCCGTTGGCTCGTGGTTTAAAGGCGGAGTGCGGGCGTGGACGCCCACACCGGCAACGGCGCTGGAACGCGGCGCTACAGTACATTCCCTTTGTCCCCGCCCATCATACCTGCTATGCTGCGGACGCCGAAGAAAAGCGATTTATATGAGAGCTGGACCGAAATCGTCGCCGTCAGGAACGACGCATACTACGCCGGTCAGGAGACCGGCGGTACAACCGGGCCGGAGCCCGGCGCTACAATAAGGCGCGAATCTCAGGACAGAACGGAGTGAAAGACTATGTGGTTCCTGGGCATGGATGTGGGTACGGGCGGCACGCGAGCCGTGATAGTGGACGAAAACGGCAAACTCATCGCCGGGGCATCGAGCGAACATGCGCCCTTTCGAGCCGAGCGCCCCGGCTGGGCGGAGCAGGATCCCGAAGACTGGTGGCGGGCCGCGCAGGAAGCAATTCGGGGCGCAATCGCCGCCGCGCCGGAGCCGCACCAACCCATCGCCGCCATCTGCCTCACCGGCCAGATGCACGGCGCCGTGATGCTCGATGAGAATGGCGCAGTGCTGCGCCCTTCGCTCATCTGGTGCGATACGCGCACGCAGCCCGAGTGTGACTGGTTGACCCAAAAAATCGGCTACGAAAAACTGATCGAGCTTACGTGCAATCCCGCGCTGCCCAATTTTACGCTCACCAAGCTGCTGTGGGTGAAGACGCATCAGCCCGAGATCTTCGCGAAGATCAGGCACATCATGTGCCCCAAAGACTACGTGCGCTACCGGCTCACGGGTGAGTTCGCCATCGACGTGCAGGAGGCCAGCGGCACGCTGCTGCTCGACGTGACGCATCGCCGCTGGTCGCATGAAGTGGCCGAGGCCGCGGGAATCCCGATGAGCTGGCTGCCCAAGGTGTTCGAGTCGCCTGAGATTTGCGCGTGCATCAGCGAGCAGGCCGCGGGCCAGACTGGATTGCAAGCCGGTACGCCGGTTGCGGCGGGCGCGGGCGACCAGGGCGCGGGCGCGGTGGGCATGGGTATCTTGCAGCCGGGTAGCGTCTCGGCCACTATTGGCACCTCGGGCGTGGTGTTTGCGGCCACGGCGGAGCCGACCAAAGATCCGAAGGGGCGCATCCACACCTTCTGCCACGCCGTGCCGGGCCGTTGGCACGTGATGGGCGTAACGCAGTCGGCGGGGCTGAGTTTGAACTGGCTGCGTAATACATTCTTCGCCGGGCAGAAATACGACGAGATGAACGAAGACGCGGCCAAAGTTCCGCCGTGCAGCGACGGCCTGGAGTGGGCGCCCTATCTGCTTGGCGAACGCACGCCGCATCTCGACCCCGAGGTGCGCGCCGGCTTTGTCGGCATCGGGGTGCAACACACGGCAGCACACTTTGTGCGCGCGGTGCAGGAGGGTGTTGCTTATAGCCTGCAGGATACCTTCACACTCTTTGCGGATCTCGGCATTCCTGTGACCGCGATTCGGCTCGGCGGCGGCGGTGCGCGCGGCGCGCTGTGGCGCAAGATTCAGGCCGGCATCTACGGGCAGACGGTTGAGATTCTCACTGCTGAAGAGGGCGGCGCATTCGGTTGCGCGCTGATGGCTGGAGTTGGCGTCGCCCACTGGAAAAACCTCGACGAAGCATGCGGCCAGGCAATCGAAGTGGCCGAGCGCATAACGGCAGATTTCGCCGACGTGGCCGCTTACAAGAAAGGCTACGCGAAGTGGCGTAAGGTGTATCCGGCGCTGCGGAGCCTGCGCGGATGAAATGCCGCATTTAACAAGCTTGAGCAGAACGGACAAGAAACGATTTGCTCAAGTTATTTGCCGGGCCTCTGGTTAAGGCAGCAATCCAAACTCAGCCACGCCACTCGGGGTTCCAACAAAGACCTTGCCGTTCACGATCATCGGTGTAATGAACTTGTTACCATTGCCGAAGTTGTCACGGCCGTTTGCCGCCTGAGTGCTGTTATAGAGCTCCTGCAAAGTTGCTGCATTGTAGGCGTGCAGCACAGCCGGATTGGAGTTCTCGACAGCCCAGACGATTCCATTGCTGGTCCCATTCGCGCTTACTGCGGGCGTGGTTCCCGGATACTCAAAGCTGGTTGCTGACTGGACGCTGGCGGTCGTCGCCAGCTTCGCGTTGGTAATCGGAAATGCCTTGAGATTATCGCTGACCGCGCCATAGTAGACCGTGTTGTTGAACCAGGCCGGCATGGACCAGACACCGCCGATGGCTCCTGTAATTTTCTGATAGATCGTGGCGTTGCTCTGCGAGTCGAATTTGCCCATCGAATTGCGATCTACGACGTAAATGGTTGCGTCCTTGCCGGCTCCGACGGCCAATTGATGAACATTGCCCGATGCGTCTTTGAGGTCGGGCAATACCAGTGCTCCTCCTGAGCCCAGGTCCTCGTCCTCGTCGGACTCCTCAACCGTGTTATAGGGCTCAAAGAAATCCGCGACGGCTAGACTTCCCCCGGTCATCGAAACCTTGATGAACCCGTTGCCGAAGTCGCCGTCGACTGGGAAGTTGTTGGCATCGAGATTGGTGTCGAATGTACCGTTGGCGTCGAGAAAATAGATGAACCCATTCGGGTCGGCCGCCAGTCCCGCACCCGACATCCAGATTGATCCTTCACTGCCGTTCGGGGTCAGGTTCAAGACTGATATCTGGGCGAGGTCGGACTCGTTGTACGCCATCAGCCAACCGGTGTACGGTTGCTGGTCGCAATGGCTGGTCCAACCGAGATAAATTGTTTGATTGAGCAGGAGCAATCCCACGCGCTCCGCGTACTGGCTGGGATCGAAAACAACCATTCCTGCGGAGCTGTTGGCGCCCGTACCTGGGAAAGAGGCGGTAATCTCTTTGGGGCTACCCGAGAGTTCGGTACCCGTGGTGACATCGAGAGCATGCAGGCGCTGATGATAGGCGCCCGACTGATCTTTCGACATGCCGACAAGAAAAATGGCGCCGTGCGGACCGGCGCTGCGATCGATCACCGGCGTGTTGGTAATCCCAATTTCAGGCGTAATCTGGCCGCACCCGTGGTCGTCGCTCGTGGTTTCATTTGCGCCCAACTCTGACGTCTTCCATAGCTGAGCACCGTTGTCGGCATTAAATGCGTAAACGCTGCCGTGCTCAGTCACCGCAAAAACCACATTCTGCGCATTACCCGCCACGGTCAGGTTCGAGAGGTAAAGCGGTTGCCCGTCTACCAATCCATCGACAGGCAAAATGCGCAGCAGTCCAAACTTGGTTGAATTCACATTGGTGAGGGTAAGAGTGCTCTCGTTTGGATAGAGGCCCGTTCGCTCAACGTCGTTGTGATATGTAACGACATCGGGGCCTGGGGTCGTGACTGTGTGAGTGACGGTAAGGGCGAGCGACGTCGCGCTGCTCAGCGTGCCGGCAGCACCGTTGAATTGGACGGTGGCAGAAGCGGCCGCGGCAGAAGAAGTGGCCGAAAAGCTGACCTGTTGCGGAGTTCCAATCACAAGGGTGAAGCTGGCGGGAGACGCCGTAACGCCGGCGGGAGTTCCGCTGACCGTGACCGCTATCGATTGAGAAAAACCATTGATTGCGGTCGCAGAAATCGATACCACCTGGGTTGCGCCGGGCGCCACGCTAAGGCTTGTCGGATTCAGCGACAGTGAGAATCCCTGCGCCGGGCTCGTTAGTTTGCTTCCGCCGCAACCGCAGATCAAAGCAGCGACGAGAAGAGCTGTTGACGCGTGCATGTATTGTTGCGCATTCCGGATTGCGATGCCGGCCAGCTTCGCACCATCACTGGGAGAAGTGCGTGTCACGGATACCTCGGAGAACCACAAAACTGTCGGCAGCTCTGGAACGGAAAGCGGCTCAGGGCCATGAACAGGCCTAGTCTGACATAGAGCAGCGCGGCTGTATAGCCCCTTTACCGATCAAGCCATCAGGACGTCGGCAAACACAAACCT
>JASHVU010000518.1 GCA_030044455.1 Acidobacteriaceae bacterium
AACCCCACTTGTGCGCTGTCTCTTTAGAATTCGCATCAAATGCAAATTGTCATCCTGAGCGGAGATTGGCGCGTATTTTGCGCCCATCGTAGTCGAAGGACCTGCATTTGTTCTTCAACGAATTCCGGATTCATTCCTCTAGCTGCCTGCACTCCGCATCGACGCCGAACTGGAAAGCGAGAAAGAGGGAGGGATACTCCCCATCCCCACCCAATGCCAGGGGAAAAGCGTCGTATAAGTTGCCGTAACCGTTACCTTCACGCGCCATACAGTGTTAAGGCTGCTCGGACACGACGATGGGCAGGTCGAACCGTAGCTGCTGCCGTCTGCGCATTCGCAACCGTAGGTGGGGGTTCCGACTGACAGGTTCGGCACATTGGGCGCATCATCCTGGGCCGCAGTCTGCATGCCTGTCGTATCCTCGGGATTCTGAGACCCGTACATCGCGGCAGCATGCGCTGCACCGGCGATCTCGATGGAATAATAAAAGGCCCGCCCAACATCGACGGCGCCAAACATCAGCAGAATAAACAACGGCAACAGGAGCGCCAGTTCCACAAGGCTGGCGCCCTGTTCGCCTCGCAACAGAAGAAGTCGAATTCGCTGCCCCATAAGCTACTCCGCAAGCGCAAACGAACCTAACGTCTTGCTACTGCCGCCGCCGCCGAGAAGCGACTGGGAACCGTTGACATCGAACGTGACGCCGGAATCCACCATCATGCTCTGCACATCGACCGCCGAGGCGCTTGCTCCGGCGTTGATCGTCGTGCCCGAGCCGCTGTTCAAGGTGAGTTCCGCATCGGGCAGATAAATGATTCCGTTGAGGGTGACCGACGTGCTGGCGTCTAAATCCATTCCCGAGCTATTGGTCGAGCTCTGCCAGACCAGCATATTCGCCACGTCGTTATTTGACGTGTAGCCCGTAGCGGGCGCGTTAAGCGTAACCGTAGAGCTGCTGTTGGGCTGAAAACTGCCACTCGTAAAATACAGCGTCACGCCCGCCCCTCCCTCCGTGCATGTCGTGCACTCAAGAGTCGCGCCGCTGTCGACGTCGAGCGAGCCGTTGAAGTAGTAAAGACCGGGAGAGAGATTGACGATAACGTTCGAATTGATATTGATGCCTCCGCCGTAGTAGCCCGGCGGTACAGAGACTGCTTTGCCCGCCGTTACACTATTGCCCCAGCAATCCTGGTTGCTGATGCTGCAATTGCCGGAATCCTCGGTTGCCGGCTGGGAGGGCGCCGTTAGGCTCGCCAGCGGATCGCTTTGCTGTGTAGTGGTGTGCGTCGGGGACCCGGTATCCGTCCCTCCTATGTTCCATGTGCAGGCACTGCTGCCAGTGCCACAGTTGTCGGGACTCCACGTCCCGTAGTATAGGAAATCTGTGGCTGTTACACTGTCGCCGCTGTTGGTGGTAAGGCTCCCATTGTCGTAAATGCCGCAATTCGTCAAGTTAAAGTTGCCGTCGCTGCTGTTAAATGTGATTGAGCCCGCCCAGACGCAATTACCGCCGGTATTCGCCGTATTGATATAAGAATCACCCGCTTCCGCGCGCGCCACCAGATTCATCTTCGGAAACCCTACCAGGGCGCCAAAGAACATGCTTTGCTGCTCAGTTAGCACTACCTCGGCCATATGCGTGTTGTTGTTATTCGGATCGCTCGTTCCCAACACGCATGGACCAACATTGATAATCATGGCTAACCCCGACGTGTTCGTGACTGTGCAAGCCGATGACGGAGTGATGGTAGAGGTGGTAATTCCGTCTTCAATCAGAGCCTGCGCCGCCGCCGTTTTCATGTTGGCGCAAACCGAGTCGCTGCAGTTGCCCAGCTCCAAACCTGCCGCGATTGCCGCTGAATCAGCCGCGGTCTGCAACTGGCTTTGCTTATAGTGGATGAAACCCACGTCAACCCCCAGCGCCATCGCGCCCATCAGGGCAGTCATGCTCACCGCAGCCAACACCAGCGCCTGCCCGCTCTCTTCTCTCAGAATCTGCGATGCGCGGCCTCTCCAACCCCTCAAGAGTTGCCCGATCCGGCCGGCGGCATCGATACCCGTTTTGTTTGTGTTGGAATTTATGCTGAACCGCTGCATCTTACCGTCGGCGCCAAAGATACTACCGCTGTCCGATCGCATCGCATCTCCACTCTGCAACAGAAGGATGTCTTTACTTGGGAAACAAAACTATCTAAAGCTTCGCTTACGAAATGGGGGATCAGGGAAGTGAACTTCGTCGAACGGTACTCTCGAACGAAAGAGTGCCACACCAAAGTGTTCCAAACAAAGTGACCTTTCTCTATAGCACAATGGCGTTAAACCAAAGACCTTTTGGAGCATCCTATTGCGTCCCTGGCCCTTCGTGCGCAGTTGGCTATTGAGCGGTCAGCGATCCGCTATCTTTCCCATGAAAGACTCGTATCTTGCAGATGTCAGGCATCTTCGGTCAGCTCGAACTCGTTGAAGAATTGGCATCGGGCCAGGCTGCAATAGAGATACGACGCCAAGGTACACTGATGACAGATGGTCTTCGTTCTCGACAACTACGATTCCTTTACGTACAACCTGGTGCAATACCTTGGCGAACTGGGTGCTGACGTTGAAGTGCGCCGCAACGATGACGTAACGCCGGAGCAGGTTGAGGCGATGAATCCTGAACGGATTCTGCTTTCGCCGGGTCCCTGTACGCCCGGTGAGGCTGGCATCCTGGTGGACTTGATCAGGCACATGGCCGGTAAAGTCCCGATCCTGGGCGTCTGCCTCGGCCATCAGGCCATTGGAGAAGCATTTGGCGGCGATGTCGTGCGCGCCGCGACGCTGATGCACGGCAAAACCAGCGCCGTGGAGCACGACGGCAAGGGAGTCTTTGCCGGACTGCCCAGCCCTTTAACCTGTACGCGCTACCACTCTCTCATCGTCGCTGAGGGCTCGTTGCCGCGGGAGCTTGAAGTCACCGCGCGGGCTGGGGAAGGCAACGGTAAGGGCTCGGTAATCATGGGGCTGCGCCACCGCTCGCTGCCGGTTGAGGGGGTGCAGTTTCATCCCGAAAGCGTGCTCACCGAAGGCGGTCACCAGATGATCCGCAACTTTCTCAATATGTAGGAGCCATGCAAACTGGTCGGGAACGTTGGCGCACCTCTTATCTCCCAAGCAACTCGCCTGAAAGTTGTTTAAGACATCCACCCGCCAATATCGGTTCGCGGCTCAAAACGACACGGCCTCAGCCATTTCGTCCAGGCCCCTCAAGTTCAAAATGTCTTTCGGGAGCTGCGGAAAAACTTAACGGGAGCGCGGTTTTGAAAGGGCACGACTTCAGTCATGCCGCAAATGCCCTTGAAATGAGCGGGGCTTTAGCCCCCGAGGAATGTTGGTCGCACATCAAGCGCCGCTCTGGCAGAGTCTCGATCGCCGCGATGATCCATGCAGTCATGACCGTTGCGATGATTTGCGGCACTCAATCCCAAGCACAACAACAGTCTCAATCCACAGCGCCCGCGGCCGCAACCGAGGCAGCGGCGGGACCCATCGCCATTGTCACCCTCAACGGCCCCGATGCCAGCGCCAACCCGACCGTTTCCGGCGCCCTTGAAGTGACAGGCGGCAAAGCGATGATTGCTGCCAGCGGAAGCATTACCGCCGGCGATCGCACAACCACGGTGATTTTGCCTCATCGCGGCACCCTGCGCGTCTGCGCCTCAACCACGGTCAAGCTGGCGGCAGACTCGAGCCAACCCGCAGGCAACGCTCCCGGGCTGTTGATGGCCTTCGATCACGGCGCCCTTGAAACCAGTTACGCAACCGGGCAGAACGCCGACATGATTCTCACGCCCCGTTTCCGCATCTTGATTGGCGGGCCGGGTGCTTCGGAGTTAAAGGTGCGTCTCGGCGACAGCGGCGACACTTGCGTAGATAACGCCGGCGCAAATGCACCGTACGTGGTGGTGACTAGTTTGTTTGAGAGCGGCCTGTATCGTGTCCAGCCCGGCCAGCGCGTGATGTTCCAGCATGGCAGCCTCAACCAGGTTGTCGATAACGAGAAGGAGCCATGCGGCTGTCCGCCGCCGGCGAACGGGGAAGGAAATGAATTTCCGCTGGCGCAGAGCGAAGGCCTCGCCCCGACTCCGGCAATCGCACCCGCACCACCGCAGCCCACAAATCTTGCCCCCGCGACAACCGCGCCGCTGGTCCACAACAGCCCCCAGGCAACCGCGCAAACCGCACCAGTTCCACCCGCGCCGCAGCAGGCAAATCAGGCTGTTCTAGCGACACCAACGCCCGCCCCAAAGAAGAAAAAACCAGGATTCTTCAAGCGCGTGGGGAATTTCTTCAAGAAGATTTTCGGGGCAGAGTGAGGATCGGTCCGATTTCCTATGAGTTAACGACTGGGATTTCTCTTACGTCATAAGAGCATGACCGATCTTTGAAAAGCTGTCACTGATTATTTCGACGGCTCAATCGGAGGGAACTTCAATTTCCCCAATTGTGAAAAGGTTCTCGCCTGCGTGGTCTTTAAGGATTGCCGCGACCTTCTCGGCGGTGGCGCCATTCGGTACGCCTATGCCGTACCTGACGGTTTCATTTCCATGTCCGAAATTAGAGAACACGTTGTTCTCGAGGACGCTTAACACATTAGCAATTGTTACTTCATGAGCGTTCGTAGGATATGGTCCGCTGGACCCTGATCCGCACACGTCCGCTAGAGGCCACTTCGGGAAAAGATCCTTAACCTTCATGTCGATTTGCTCCTGTCATGCTACTCCATCGCTGATTGCACCGGTTAAATCAGCGCCTGCAGCATGCCATTTGCGAACTATGATAGGAGCTTTTCCGCGAATGTCCAGTAAGTTGCAGAAGAAATATGAAAAAGTGGTCGTGACCCTGTCTGCGAGGTGTTCTGGACCACTAAGGATGTGGGTGCCGGTTAGTGGCCACAATCTCAGAGGACCAGCAATCCAGCTGAGGGTGCCCCCGGTCCCTCGCATTTGGGGACCGGGGATCGAAACCCCCGACTGTCTCGCCAGATCACTCCCGGAAGGTCGGCATAGGTTCAGGGGCCGGAAAGGAAGCGCGCGACCCTGCGGGTCGCGCGCTTGATTTTTCCTTCTTTTCGGTGGCTTTCCCAGGACTGCGCTCTCGGCTTCGCTCGGGCTTGTCCTGGGCTATTTTCTGTCGCCCCTCCGGGGCTATTTATCGCGATGCCTACCGATAATTCGCCTCGTACGAGGCATTACGCCGGGCGCTTCAGGTCGCGTGAACTGGCCAAGTCACTCAACGCCTGCGTCCCGCCTTCTCTTAATCTCTACTCTCTTCTCTCTCGCTCCCGCTCCCGCGCTTTCCAGCTCCCTTGCGCCCTTGCTCCCTGTCTTTTACATCCCCCTCGCCCGCTCAATCGCCCTGATCACCGCCTGCGCCTTGTTGATCGACTCGTGATACTCAAGCTCCGGCACCGAGTCAGCAACAATTCCGGCGCCCGCCTGCAAGTACCCCTTACCGCCAATCGAAAGCAGCGAGCGAATCGCAATGCACGAGTCGAGATTGCCTGAAAAATCGGCATAGAGCACTGCGCCGCCGTAGGTTCCGCGCCGCGCCGGCTCCAGTTCCTCAATAATCTCCATGGCCCGAACCTTGGGCGCGCCCGAGAGCGTTCCGGCAGGGAAGCAGGCGCGCAGCGCGTCAACCGCGGTCAGATCGGGCCGCAGCTTACCCTCAATCGAGCTCACAATGTGCATCACGTGACTGTAGCGCTCAACAAACATCAGCTTGTCCACCCTCAC
>JASHVU010000048.1 GCA_030044455.1 Acidobacteriaceae bacterium
TCTGATGGGCGGCTTCGGATCGGCGGTAGTCGAGGCGCTCGAAGAGTTGGGCAGCAAGGTTCCAGTGGTGCGCATCGGCTGGCCCGATCAATTCATTGAGCACGGCAAGGTGGACCAGCTTCGCGCCCGCTACGGCCTCACCCCCGAAGCCGCCTACGAGCAAGTGCGCCCCCTGCTGACGCCCAGAAGAAGGCCCACGCTGGTGGCGTCGTAGAAACAGCTATTAGCTCTTAGCTTTTAGCTCTTGACCCCTAACTCTTAGCTGATCATCAAGGGATTGCTTCAGCCCCTTAGTCCCTCAGCCCCTGTCTTCACGGTCCCTGCTTAATCGCCACGCCCACCGTCGACGTATTCCCCGTCGCCGCAATTCCCACTAACTCCGTTGCCACGCCCGGTATCGAGGCCGGCGCAAAATTCACGCTCCCATCAATCGCTGTCGTCGCCGTGGCCGATTGCGATGCCAGCAGCACCCCCTGCGCGCAAACCGTATGCACCTCGCAAGGCGGCCTCCACGCATAGAGCGCCTGGTAGAACAAAACTGTTCCGTTGGCCATCGGATTTCCGTCCATATCGAGGACCCGCAGCACAACCTGGCCCGGCGTCCCTGACACGGCGATTGTCTGGCTCGTGCCGCTCACCGCGACGAGCGTCGCGTACTCCGGCCGCGCACCGATCACACTGAACGTTGCGCAGTTGCTGGTCCCATTCACGCAGGCATTGATGGTGGCCAGTTGCCCCTCGGCCAGCGGTCCCACAGTCAGTGTCTGCGTGGCAATGCCGGATGGGTTGGTAAGAACAGCGGCCGACGGCGCCACGATTCCGCTCACGCTTGTCCACTCGACCGATTGGCCGGCCGCAGGCACACCGTTGGTGAGCGCCAGAGCTTCGACCGTCCAGGTCAACGTGGTTCCCGCCGCCAACGAAAGTTCCGGTGTGAGCGAAGCCAGCACTGGCGGAGTTCCACCGGAAAACTGCGCTTCCAGGCTCGATCCATTCGTCAGCCAAGCGGTCACAATCGAAAGCGTTCCGTCGACCGCGATCACATTCATCTGCGCGCGCCCGTCCCCAGATGCAGTGACGGAGCAGCTTGCCTGCCCGCAGCCGAGCGTCGCCGTTCCGCTGGTCACGGTGAAGATAACGGTTACACCTCCGGCAGGTGCCAGTGTGCTCCCGAGTGCCTGCACCGCGAAGGGCGTCGGAACACCGATAGGTATGGTGCCGGACGGACCCGTCACCAGCGTCAACGCATCGCCAATACCCGAGTCGTAACTGATGCCCCCCGGAATGACCGCCGATGCATAGAAGACCGGCGCATCGTCGACCTCAACGTCTTGAGAACCGGTCACGCCCGCGCCGGCCGCCGGCGCAACCGCCGTAATCTCGGTAGGAGAGATGCTGGTGACCAGCGCGGCCTGGCCGCCCACCAGCACGGTATCGGTGAGCCTGAATCCCATGCCGTGAATCACAAAGGGCCCACCCGAAGCCGGCAGCCGCACCGGGTCGACAGTGTCTGCGTAAAGAACCCACCCGTTATAGCTATAGTCCGGCCGGCCGTCGCCACGCGTATCGGCAACCCCAACGCGAACCACGTCGGCGGCGTAGGTGTTCACCTCGAGCCAGGTCTCGCCTGCGGCCAGGCCGTTCAACCCCGGCGCGCTCACTACCGGGGTTGCGCCCGCCGCGTCGAAGGCATCCCAGATTCCGATCGAGGGCATGGCTTTCTGGTTCGAGGGCGCGCCGGTTTCATCGCTAGCCTGCGTAACGATGGTGAAGCTGCGGCTGCCGCGCACCGGAAACGTAAACCAGTCGGTCTGCCCCACCTGGCTGAGCCGCCCGCACCACATTCCCTCAGCCGGCATCTGCCGCGGCTGGGCAACCGTGCCAATGGCGTCCAAGAATCCGGGACCCGGCGTACCCACGGCCGTAATCGTCAATGTCTGCGCGCTGCCCGCCGCCATCCCGGGAAGCGTCACCGCGTTGAGCGTGCCCGAGGGGTCGACCTGGCCCTGCATGTAAGGGCCGACCGAGTCAGTCAGAATATAGAGCGGATTGATGGCTTCAAACGTAACCTGGTAAGTCGCCGTCGTTACTCCCGGCGGCAGCGGAATGCCGCTCAGGTCAAAGTATCCCTGCATGGCCGCGTTGTTCGAGCCCCACATCGACAGCGGATTGCCATTCGAGTCATCGAAGCCCAGTACCGGGTTGCCGTGATTGCCGGTGAACAACGCGCCCGAAACGAAACTCGCCGTGTATTCATAGAGCGGGTTTCCATTCGCGTCCAGCGGCCGCGCCACCACATTCACTCCCTGCATTCCATAACCGCTCGCGAACTCAACCGTCCCCTGAATTGAAATTGTGTTCGCCGCCGTGATCTGCTTGCCCGGGAAGCCGGCCAGATTGGCCGCGAGGATTGGATAAATGCGGTTCAGCGCTGCGATATCGTCGTAGCGCAGAACGTTGGGGTCGGGAATACAATCGCCTCCACTGGCCCCGCAGATTCCGCTGAATGGCTGCATCACCGGCCAGCCCAGTGTGCCGCCAGGCTCGCCGTTTTCCTGCGCTCCGGGATTGACCTGCGCGTAGTCGAGCCCCAGCACGCGTCCGAAGGCCCGTTCAATCTCGTAGCTCATCATGGTGAGCATCGGGGGCGTGGTGGCGCACAGTCCGTTCAGGATAATAATGGCGTGTGCGATGGTGGCATCGGTGTTGAGGTTATCCATCCACACAAAGACACCGTTGTCCTGGCAGGTTTCGGGCGTGCTTGTGGTGGCGCCGAAGATGGCATCGATCACCGATCCGTCGGCGTCGTAGATCACGCCCAGCGGATCGCTCGTGGCCGATGGTGTCACATCTGCGGGCGCGGTGATCTGGCCGGTCGCGTTGACCGCGATATTTGACCCGTTCACGTCTTCGTTCAGCTGCCCCATGTCCGTCAGCGTCACGCCGGCCGTGGGAACCGCACTCCACAACGCTGCGGCCGCATCAACCATCGCCGTCGCCTGCTGGTTGGTGACAGTGTTCGAAAGCGCACCCTGGTCAACATAGTAGTTCACCTTTCCGTTGGCCCAGTGCACCGGTTGGCCAAGCACCGCGGGATTGAAATAGCTCACGCCGGCAACGTATTTGGGTCCGCCCGCAATCACCCCCGCAGGTCCAAGCGCAAGCAGCATCACGCCAACAGCACCTGAGCCAATGCGTCGAACGCCTTCACCCCAATGCACCGGGACCCTCCGAACGGAGGATTTACGGCAAAACACGCACCATCCCCTGTGAGTTCTCAAAAGAGACTATTAACTCTTTCAGGGGATTCGGATGAGAAGCCTCTAAGAAACCTCTGCACAAGTCGTTCGTGAAGGGTACGGCCTTTCGTGTCTGCGTGAGAACTCATTTTGCCTGGTTCTTTGCCCTGCAATCCGGAGGGTGCAGCGACCTTTCGGGAATCTCTGATCAAGTACGGAAAGTCCGATCCAGTTGCCGTTTTGAAAGGGCACGGCTTCAGCCGTGCCGAAAAGGCAGGCAAAATGAATGGGGCTTTAGCCCCCGAAGACAGGTCCCGCGACTTAATCAGTGCTTCCTTAGGTCGCTGCATTGGACCAAAACTAGCCGAGCGGCTTTAGCCGCGGGCGTTTCCACTCCTAATTTCGGCCTGTAGCCAAGTTCTCACGCAGACACTTTAGGCCGTACGTTGGACCGCAATAAAACAAGGAGCTTTAGCCTGAGAGGGGCGGGGCACGTTCATCGAAATGGAACTCAATCAGAGCTTCCCCAACACGTTCTGGGGCAACCGGCCGATTGGCGAAACTCTACGTGCGCTGGGCTAGCCCCGCGAACTCCGCTGCTTCTCTAGATCTCCGGATAGAAATCGAAAAACGCGTCGAGGCTGCGCTTGAGCTGAGTCTCGATCTCTTCGCGCGAACCCTCGATCATGTGCATTGTTACGTGGGCCTCGTGGCCATTGGCCAGCTTCAGCCTGGCGTCCTCAATGGCCGTAACTTCGCCTTCGGGCAAGAGACGCAGGCCGTAGACAAGAGTCAGATTCGCCATGAGCATCATCTTATACGGAGGGGTACGGAGGGTGGCACTGCCCAACCCCGGCGCATGGCGATCTGAGGGATAAAAACACCCCATCCAGGAGTGCCGCGGCTGGTACGCCTCGCCGTCTACAATCAACACGAGACTGACTATGACTGAAATTCGCGATACCGTAATTCTTGGCTCCGGCTGCGCCGGGCTGACCGCTGCCATCTACACCGCCCGCGCCGGCCTTAAACCGCTGGTGCTCGAGGGCCACGAACCCGGCGGCCAACTCTCCATCACCACGACGGTCGAAAACTTTCCCGGCTGGCCCGATGGTATCCAGGGCCCTGAACTCATCGAAAACATGAAGAAGCAGGCGCAGCGCTTTGGCGCAACTCTTGAGATGGCGCACCTGCACTCGGTCGAACTCGGCGCCCATCCCATCAAGCTGCACAGCTCCATGGGCGAGATTCACACCCGCACGCTCATCGTCGCCTCGGGTGCAAGCGCGCGCTGGCTTGGGCTTCCCAGCGAACAGGCGCTCATCGGCCACGGCGTTTCAAGCTGCGCCACCTGCGACGGATTCTTCTTCCGCGGCAAAGAGATTGCCGTTGTCGGCGGCGGCGACTCGGCCATGGAGGAGGCGCTCTTCCTTACCCGCTTCGCCACCAAAGTCACGCTGCTGCACCGGCGCGCGCAGTTCCGCGCCTCGAAAATCATGCTCGAGCGCGCCGTGGCTCATCCCAACATCGAATTGCGCACCAACACGATTGTGGACGAGGTTCTCGGCGTCGATGAGAAAGAAGTAAAAGGGCTGAAATTGCGCGACGTAAAAACCGGCGAAACCGACACGCTCGCCATCAGCGGACTCTTTCTCGGCATCGGTCACGAGCCCAACGCAAAGTTCTTTGCCGGGCAAATGGATCTCGACGACGAGGGTTACATCAAGACCACCAACAACGTCTTTACCACCAACCACGGCGAGATTGTTCCCGGCGTGTTCGCCTGCGGTGACGTGCAGGACCGCCGCTACCGCCAGGCGATTACTGCTGCCGGCTCCGGCTGTATGGCCGCCCTCGAAGCGGAAAAATACCTCGAGGAACGGGGTCACTGATAACCGCAGGAGTAACTTTCGGCAGTCAATGATTCTCCTGGCCTCGGCAGGGGCATTCGGGATTCATTGCGCACCGTAGGCGCAACCGATGTCA
>JASHVU010000519.1 GCA_030044455.1 Acidobacteriaceae bacterium
CATGGTGGAGTTGCCCACCACCACCATTTCGTAAATGCTGCTGGGATCGACCGGGAATTTTTCGATTGCGTGACTAAGATACCCGGCAAGAGTGCGCATCAGCAGCCGTCCGGGATGGTCAGTGTCATAGGCGATGCGCGACATGACCTCAGAGCCACCAAACCGCTGCGGATTCTCAAATGAAGTGTCAGCGATGAGCCGCCCGGTTTCAAGATCGACGAGCCTCAATACCACGGTGGTTGTGCCCAGATCCATCGCGATCCCATGAATCGGCCGGGTCGAACGCTCCACTTCAACGCCATCAATCAGAATCCGATCGCCGTCGCGCGTTACCGCGGGATCAAGTTCAAAAGGCCGATCCGCGACGTGCAGGCCATCCGCATCACACTCAATTCGCATGTTCCCGCGGCGCATGGTGTTACAGCGGACGTGGCCGTTTTCGCCAGTCACATAGGTCTGGCACGAGAGCCTGAAGTTCCCCTTCAGATGCTGTTCCGGTTCGGCAATCGGCGAGAGGGAATCCATCCCTTCGACGACTTCAACCATGCACTCTTTACATTTGCCTTGCTTGCGGCACGAGGTGGGCACGTCGATGCCAAGGGACTCAGCCTGGTCAAACAGCGACAGTGCGCCATCGGCCAGGACCGTCTTTCCGTTGATTGTGAGAGTAACGGCCATCCCCGGGTAATTCCTACCGTTCTTTCGATTCGAGTTCGGCCTTTACTTCCGCAGCCACTTCCTGCGCCGAGCCCTCGCGCTCTTCTTCGTCGCTCCACTTCCACTGCGCCAGGTAGTCGTCTGCGCTCTGGAGGCCGCGCTGTGCCGCGAGAATGTCAATCAGTTTCATCAACCGGTCGTCGAGCATCACGGTCAGTTCATCTTCGTCGTCCTCCACCTTGATCTGAGTGGGGACCTCCTGCCAATAAAGAACTTTGTATCTCGCCACTAAAACCCCTGCCGGTTATCAGCATTCGATGAGGGCCGAAATCGCCGACGCCTACTACTCCCGGGCTAAAGCCCCGAATCAAGTGTGGAAGCAGTATCGGCACGGCTAAAGTCGCACCCTTTAAAACTCGACTCTCGCACGAGCTATTGTGCCTGTTCCGCAAGCCGCAAGAACAGATCCACTGCGGCCGACGCATTGGCGCCGTAGCCGTCGGCGCCGATCTCGTCAGCAAACATCTGGCTGATTGGCGCACCGCCCACCGCCATCTTGATCTGTGTCAATCCCGCGGCATTGAATCCGTCGATTACGGTCTTCATGTACATCATGGTGGTGGTCAGAAGCGCGCTCATGCCGATAATGTTCGGCTTGCATTTTTCAGCCGCGGCCATAAATTTTTCCACGCTCTGGTCCACTCCGATGTCGTGCAGTTCGAAGCCTGCACCCTCGGCCATCATCCCCACAAGGTTCTTGCCGATGTCGTGCAGGTCGCCGCGCACCGTGCCCATCAGCAGCACACCTTTCGGCTTGGTCGAACTGTCTTTCGATGTCAGCAGCGGTTTCAACACAGCCATCCCGGCCTTCATCGCGCGTGCCGCAATCAGCACCTCGGGCACATAAAGAATGTTGTGCTTGAAGTCCTCGCCCACCACGCTCATGCCCGCGATCAGCCCATCGTTCAGCACTTCCTGCGCGGTTCGCCCTTCGGCGAGAGCTTCCCTGGTCAGACGCTCCACCTCATTGGCGTTCCCCTCGTACAGGTACTGATTCATCAACGCATAATCGGGCATCAGGCTCTCCTAACGCGAACTTGCTTCAACGCACGCTGACCGCCGCACCCGCAGCGCGTTTCGCGTTGTACTCATCCAGCGCTTCAAGCATGGCCAGGATGTTCTCGCGCGGCATTCCCGGGCTGGTGCCGCCACCCACCGAGAGAATGATTCCTTCGCCACCCGAACCTTCCAGCACTTCGAGCGTCTCGTCTTTCACTTCATCGGGAGTTCCACGCACGCCAATTTCCAGCGGATTCACGTTACCCATCAGGCACATGCGGTCGCCCACGCGACGCTTCACCTCGGTAATGTGCCTCTGCTTGCCCCAGTTCAGCGCGTTGAATCCTGTGTCGGGCAAATGATCAAGGCATGCATCCACCTCGGCGTCATTGTGATAGAGCTTGACCCAGTCCTTGGGGAACGCGTCGCAGATACGCTTCAGATAGGGGTGCGCAAATTCCAAATAATGCTCTTCGTTGATGAACCCGACAATGTCATCGAGGATGAAGATGCCCTCGACTGAATCGCCCATCACCTTGTGCTGCGCCTTCAGCCAGTCGATCACCACGCGCGTGCACAGATCGATCAGCTTATGCGCGCCCTTTCGGTCCTCAACTAGGTCGATCATGAATTCCGTGGTGCCGCGCACAAATCCCGCAGTGCATAGCGGTCCGCGAGATGTCACCATGGGCAGAATGTAGCCGGCATCCAGAATCCGCTGCCTGGCCATCTTGATGCGGTGCAACGTGAGGCCAGCGAATGCATCGGCTTCAACCTCGTACTCCGGAAAGTTGTCGATGTCTTCAAGCCGGTAGAGTGTGTGATACTCGCTGGGCGTATTGTCCTGCCAGAATTTAATCTTCGCGCCCAGCACTGATGGCTCCGCGGCCATTCCGTACTCCATCCACCACGAAGGAATGAAGATGATGTCAGGAAACTCCTGCATGATCTTCAGGTTCGACTGGAACCACAGTTCCGGATCGAGGAAATAATCCATGTGGCTGATGCCCAGGTAACCGGGAATCCACGGGCTGTCGACAATCAGCGCCATGGGAATCGTGTCGAGCTTCTCGCGGCGCACCGCCTTCTTGAATATCTCCCACTGCTCTGGCCGCATCGCTTCCTCCTGGGGATTTGTATAGAAACAGGCGCCGAATCCGATTTTGTTCGGCTCCCGTAATAATAGAGTAGGAGCTTCGCGATGTACAAGATTTCTCGGTTCTTTTGAGCAGAAAAAGGGCTAACGAGAATTGGTAACAGTTCACGGACGAACCCTGCGTTATTGCCCACGCCGCAGCGGCTTTTGCATCGGCACAACCTGCACGGTAACGTCGCGCACCTCTGACAGGAAGCGATTCAGCACCGAGCCGCGCCACAAAATGTCCCAGCGCGAACGCGCCGACTGCCCAAAGACCACGTGGCTGATATTCTCTTGCTGCGCAAAGCGGATGAGCGCATCGGAAACATTCCGGTCGGTAAGTGAAACCACCTTGGCGCCCAGGTCGCGGGCCATCTTCTGGTACTCCTCGAGCCGGTGAAAAGCCTCGGGATCGCTATGGCCCTTATCGTCGGGCTTGGTTACGTAAACCGCGTACCAGTTGGTCGAAAGCCGGCCGGCAATGCGCGAGCCAACTCGAAGCAGGCGCTCCGTTCCCGGCCGTGTGCTCAGGCAGACCATCACTTTCTCAGGGATCGGCGCCTGTTCGAGGCCCTGCGTGCGGCGGTATTCCGATGCCCGGTTGCTCACCTGCTCGGCGGTAACGCGCAGGGCCAGTTCGCGCAACATGTTCAGGTTGCCTTTGCGGAAGAAGTTGGCCAGCGACTGCTCAACTTTCTCTGCCGCGTAGATTTTGCCCGACCTGAGACGCGTGCGCAGCTCATCCACCGTGAGGTCGATGTTCATTACCTCGTCGGCGCGTTTCAGAAAGCTGTCGGGAACAGTCTCGCGGATGACCGTGTTGGCCGAGCGGTTAACGGCGTCGTTAAGCGTTTCAAGATGCTGGATGTTTACCGCCGTCATCACGTTAATGCCTGCATCCAGCAGCTCAAGCACATCTTCGTAACGCTTGCGATTTTTGCTTCCCGGGACGTTGGTGTGCGCCAGTTCGTCAACCACCACCGTGTGCGGATGACGCGCAACGATCGCATCCACATCCATCTCTTTCAGCGTGACTCCGCGATAGGGGATTTCCTTGAGGGGTATGACCTCAAGGTCGCGGATGCGCGCCTCGGTTTCCTTGCGTCCGTGGGTTTCAACCAGGCCGATGACGACGTCGATATTCTGCTGATGGCGCATTAAGTGGGCGTCATTGAGCATGTGATAGGTTTTGCCCACGCCTGGCGCGGCGCCGAGGTAGATGCGCAGTTTGGAGGGTTCCTGGTTTTTCTCGAGGACGATCTCGGCCATAGTTCAGCCCACCTCGACAGGATGGCGGACTTCTTCAACTGCGGCCACCGGAAGTGTGAACCTGAATGTTGTTCCGTGCCCCAGTCGGCTTTCGACGGCGATTTGCCCGCCCAGCGATTCAACCAGCCGGCGCACCAGTGCGAGACCTAGCCCGGTCCCTTTATCGCTAAACGCATTCAGGCGGTCGAAGATGGCGCCCAGTCGCTCGGCTTCGATGCCCCGGCCGGTATCGCGCACCGTAAAATGCACAAAGTCCTTGGTCTCCTCTGCCGCCAGAAGAATCTCGCCATCCGCGGGCGTGTAGCGCAAGGCATTCGTGAGCAGGTTGTCGAGAATCGAGCGCAGTGCAGGGCGATCTGCCTTTACCGGCGCCATGTCAGCGTAGGCGCTCACCTCTAGCCGGATGTGTTTCTCAGCGGCCTCCTCGCAGAACCGGTCGCGCGCCTCCGTCAGAGCTTGGGCCGGCCTGATGCGCTCAAATTTCATCACGCGCTTTCCGGTATCGAGCTCGGCAACTTCAATAAGGTCGGTCATCAGGTCATTGAGTCGTTCGGCATCGCTCGTAGCCGTCGAAACCAGCTCGGCCTGCAGCGGCAGCAGTTCACCGCTGAATCCCTGCCCCAGGGCGTAAAGCCCGCGACGCAACTGCAGCAGCGGGTCGCGCAATTTGCGGCTGGCGACGGCGATGAACTGGGTCTTGAACCGGTCGGTGTCCTGTAGGCTGGTGACATCTTCGAGTGTTGTCACTGCGCCCAGCAGGCGGCCTTCGGAGTCGCGCATGGGAGTGGTGCGCAGGCGGTAGCTGCGCTCCTTCTTCCCGATCCGCATAGGCAACACTGATGCTTCGTCCTCGGCTGCGACCGGCTTCTGCATCGACACAGCATCTCGGATGGCACTCAGTATCTTATCTCCTCCGGGAGTGGTGGTGAGCGCCATGCGGTCTTGTGCGGCCTCGCCCAGCAAATCGGCCGCAGCCTGGTTCACTTTCAACACATGCCCTTTGCTGTCGGTCACGATGACCGGCTCAAAGATGGATTGCAAAACCGCGTCGGAGAGCTGGAACTCCATCTGCCGGCGCCCAGCCTCGGTATCGCGCAGCTCGCGCAAGCGCACGGCGATCCGATTCAACTCACTGGCGATGACGCCAAAATCGTCGCGACTGTTCCACTCCACCCGGTGTTCCAGGTTTCCCTGGGCGATGCGGTGGGCGTCGCGGGCCAGATTACGGATGGGTTTGAGAATGAAAAATGCAGCCAGCGCCGCGACCAACAGGGCTGCCGCGATGAATAAGTAGCTGAGTTTCGCAAAGCCAGCTGTGAATAATGCTTGATGAGTGAGTGCGATAAACCCAGCAACAAGGCTGGCCAATAGCAGGCAGCCAAGAATCGTTCGCTGGGTAAAGTTCAGCATGAGTGGGAGCTCCGCAACGGAAGTGAGGTGTCAGATTCATTCTCGCGGATTATGGTCAATCGTGCAAAATACGCCGCACAAAACATATCTGTTCAATCACGGGATCTGGCAAACCGCCAGCGTGCGATTGTGCCAACGGCAGTTGAGGCCGGCTGGGGCAGGATTGCTCACCACCACCCAATCCACGCCAGACTTCTGCTGTAGGCGTTCAAAATCGTCGATCTGAAACTGAGACCAGCCCCGCTGGGCCCGAATCTGCTTGAGCCATTCTCCACCGAGAGTGGGAATCTGGGTCACAACGGCAGCATCCTTGACCGCATCGGCGAGTGAGCTGCGCTCGGCGATTGCCCTGAAGCCGTGATAGTCTTCGCCCGGCTCATCGAGATAGTGCGGATCAAGGGCAAAATAGGCGTCTAGAGGCGTATTCTGTCTGATCCAGTCAAAGGCCTCGAGCCAGTCGTTATGCGCTGTCAGGCCGGGCAATTCCAAATGGCGGATGGCAGGGAATTGCACCTCCTGGCAATACAGCATTCCGGTATTCAGTACAGCCAAGTAGACAGCCCATCGCCATGCGCTTTTCTTTAGCAGGAATTGTCCCAGGAGCCCGCCGCCGGCCAAGGCCATGGCGAAGTAAACCAGATGCAGATAGCGCATCGGCTGCAACGGAGTAAGTCTCATCCAACCTATGGGCGGCAGCATCACCACGGCAACGACCTGCTGAAAGACCCCGTAAGCGAAAACGGCCAGGGCGAAGCGCGCCAGAAGCTTCTCGCCGCGCCGCCGCGACCAGCGCCACAGCACCCAGAACAGCACCATCGGTGCGATTGCGCCCATCCACTCATACCATGTCCACTTGTAGATGAAGTAGTAGCTGTGCGCTTCTAATGCTTCGCGCCAGCCGGGCGTGCCAGCGGCGACCACCCAGCCAAGTGGCGCCGCAGCTACGACCCCGCTGCTTGCGCTTTCTGTTTCAGCCGGCTCGCGCTCTCGATCTTCTCTCTCCGCGGGCCATCGATCTTCAACCCACGCATGCACGCGCTCGTTCAGCGCCAGCCATAGAAACAGGCAAAACGATGTCCCCATGGCAGCCATCAAAGGGTGCATGAGCCCAGCCAACGCCAGCAAAACGAATGCCGGCCCGCACTTCGCTTCGAAAATCTTTGCGGCAGCTAAAAGAATCAGCGCCGTTGCAACCGTGCGCGGATGTAGGTGCTGATCGACGAGAAATAACGCGGTTCCTGCCACGGGCAGGGTAAGCATGGCCGCAACCATGGCTACCGCCGACCATTGCCCTGCGGCGGTATTAAAGAGCCGCTGCGCGATGCTGTGACATGCCCAGAGAATCAAGAAGATGCAAAGTAGCTGACCCAGCAGTTCCACCCAGGCCACGGAGATCCCTGTCGTCCTCACAAAACCGGCCATCACCCTCGGAAAGACCGTGGCTTGCATCTGGATGCGGAAGAAGGCTGAGTTATGAGGGTAGAGAGAGGGGTTCAGATCGGCCTTAACGGCGGTAAGGTAGATGCCGTCGTCTTCCAATCCGGGGTGGTAGCCCATGACCGCGAAGCCGAGAAGAGTTAAGAATAGAATAGTCAGGAACCTTCCCATCAGACGCAGGTTCCTCGATCTCTGGATCGTCATTTTCGGTTGCCCAATCATCAAGTTGGCGGGATAAAATCAAGATACATTTCTATGGTCTCACCCTCGACAGACTCGACGCAGGTCTCGGGCATTGCATCAAGCACCGAAGCTGCGGCCGGAGTCCTGGCGGCGCCGCTCAAGCTAGCGCTCATTATCCCCACGCTGAACGAGGCGGGCAACATTGTCCACCTGCTCAACCATGTGCGTTCAGTTCTGGATCCCACGGGAATCGCCTACGAAATCGTCGTAGTAGATGACTCGAGCGCCGATGGCACTGCCGATCTGGTTGCGGCCGAGGGTCTCAAGGACACCAGAATCAGGGTGCTGGTACGCAAGGGCGAGCGTGGCCTGTCGGGTGCGGTTCTCGATGGCTGGCGCTCGACTGACGCCGATGTGCTCGGTGTAATGGATGCCGATCTGCAACATCCTCCCGAACTCTTGCCACAACTTTTCCAGGCTATCGTCGAAGGCAGGGACCTGGCCGTTGGCAGCCGCTACACGCCCGGAGGCGAACTGGGAAAGTGGAACCCGATTCGCAAACTGATCTCGGTGACAGCAGTTTTGGTCACCTGGCCCATCCAGCATCGCGGCGCGTGCGCCAGCGATCCCATGTCGGGATTCTTCATGGTCCGGCGCGCGTCGGTTGATGAGGTTGAGTTCCAGCGCGCAGGATTCAAGCTGTTGCTTGAAGTTCTGGTCCGCGGTCGCCTTCACTCGGTCAAAGAGATTCCGTTCTCATTCGGCACACGTTATCGCGGCGCAAGCAAGGCCAACTTTAAAGTTGCCTGGGATTTCGGCCGACTTCTGATACGCCTCTATGCTGCACGGTTTCTGGCGTGGGGCTAACTGCCATTTCTCACGGTCCGCCGTGAATCTATCGACGGCTTCCCGTGAGCGATTTGAATTCGCTGCTGTAGCTGACCGGCCCTGCTTAATACCTTTCGCCTGTCCGTGGTTTCGGCTAACGAGCCGGATAATTTTGCAGATTGCACCATTCAGTTCGAAGCGAACTGACATGATCAGCGATGTCGAAAGGGCTCCCATGAATCGTCGCAGCTTCGTTATGGCCGCTGGCATGGCGCCTCTCGTTTTCGCAGGCGCCCCACCCTCTCTTGCAGCGCTCGAACCAAATGAATCGAAGAAGACTGCCACCGCGCCTGCAAGCGATGGTCCCCTGCATGATCGGTATGAGCTCACCCTCAAGCGGGTTCTCTCTGGAGATTCGCCGGCCTATACCGAAGGGTTCTTGCTGGCCGATGTGCGCCCTGATCCAGTGCGGCGGTTTACTGAGTACAGCGGCGATCTTTCCGGCCGGTACATTGGGGCGCTGGCGACGGCAGCAGCAGTCTATGACGTTCATTTTCCTGGGCTGGATACATTGGTGGAGCAGACCATCCCGCTCCAGAAAAGCGACGGGTACTTCGGCAACACGTTCCATTACGACCGGCCGACAGACGACGATTTGGCACTGCTATGGGGCAATGGACGGCTGCTCGTCGGACTGCTGGAGTACAACCGTCTGAAACATTCTCCGCGGGTCGAGGATGCATGCAGACGGCTCGGCGATTTCCTTCTCCGCATTGGTCCGCTGATGCTGTCAAATGAGATACGCAATTCGTTTGATGCGAAGCATTTTGCCTCCAGCTATATCTGCTGGATGCAGCAGACCGAGGGGCTGGCCAACCTCTACATGGTCACCGGGGATGAGCGGTACCGGAAACTCGCCGCGGATATCGCTGCAGTGATCACACGGCGGCCTGGCGACCATGTGCACGGCTACCTGACCAGCCTGCGCGGAGTCATGGATCTCTATAAAGCGACCGGCGATGCACGCTTCTTAGAGCAGTGCGAAGCCGCATGGGACGACGTGCACCAGTCGCAGGACCAATTGATCACCGGCGGCGTTCCCGAGGGTTGGAGCCCCAATAAACACCGCACCGAAGGCTGCGCGGAAGCCGATTGGGTGCGTCTGAGCTTATCGCTGTGGAAGTCTACGGGAAATCAGAAATATCTGGCGTTGGCAGAGCGCGCAATCTTCAACGAACTGGCGTTCAACCAGTTTGCTACTGGAGACTTTGGGCATCGACTTTACTCTGAGACGGGACTACCCGAAGAAGGAGCAGTGCGGGCGTGGTGGTGCTGCACCTTGCACGGACTGCGCTGTTTTCCAGACATTCACACCAGCGCCTTTCGCTGGCAGGATGGCGGATTGTGGTTCGACTTGCCCGTCGATAGCCGGATTAAGACGGAAACTTTTTCGGCGGCTTCGGAGTCTTCGCTTTCACGGAATGGGACGATCCGGATCAAGGTTCTCGCCACGGGTAAGTCACCCGCATCGATTCACGTTCGCAAGCCGGAATGGGCCCGTGAAGTGCAGATTCGGTTCAATGGGAGCGTGCGCGAGTTTCCTTTAAGAGACGGATTCGTGGACATTGAGCGTCCCTGGGCTGCAGGCGACGTGATGGAAGTAAAGTATGAAATGCAACTGCGCGCAGCGCCGAGCGGCGAGAACCGGGTTGCGTACACATACGGGCCCTGGATCCTGGGTGCGCCAGCGGCTGGCAATGCTGAATACTTCAATGAGCTAACAGTGAACAACCAACTGATTCCTGTTACGGTGCGGAGGCTACCCACGGCAAAGCAACCCACCGGGCCCTTCACCGTGCCAATTGCAGCGACGGTGGTCGGCTACATATCTGCCGAGTTCCGGGATCAACCGGGAACCGTCGTATTGCGTGCTGTGGCTGAGCAATCCGGACAGGCTACGACTGCTTGGGAACTGCGATTCCTGACCAGGAAACAAAGCTAATGCTCACTGAACCGGCGCGTGCTTCGTTTCAAGGTGGGAAAACACGAAATTCGACCGCCTTAACTCAATCAAGCACGAAAATTGGTGCCCGAGGTTTCGCTTTTAAGACCCGGAGAAAGTTCGAATCGCTGTCGCGCTCCCCAACGTGTGCAGTCAGC
>JASHVU010000520.1 GCA_030044455.1 Acidobacteriaceae bacterium
CTCAATCTCCGCATTCAATGCCAGCAGGCTGGTCTGCTGGGCAATCGACGTGATCACCTTGATCAACGGAGTCAGTGCGCTCACTCCGCTCGACAGGTGCCGGATTCGCTCAAAATTCGATCGCGTTTCGTCTAGTTGTATGTCCTGCTGCGCATGAATCGCGGCGATCACCTCTTTGTTGCGGCAAACTCGCGCCCGTGTGGCCTCGGTAAGGCTCTTGCCGCTCTCCACCGAACGCGCGATCTGCTCCTTTTCCTGAGTCGACCTGTCGATCAAGCGGCTCATCTGCTCGATCGCCGCCACGACTTCGCGCTCCGACTCCGCCAGCGAGTCTCCGATCTGCTCGCGCAGGACGTCAGTGTAGAGGCCGCAATCGAGCGCTTCGCGCTGCAGCACCTTGCGCATTTCGAATATGCGCGTCACATCGCTGAAACTCATCTGGGTTCGAGCCCACATTGCGCTCACGACTTTGCGCGCCTCGGCGTAGTTCTTGAACCGATAGATGAACCCTGGCACCAGCACCAGGAGAATCAACAAAATGCCTCCTCGAATGTCATTGGCAGAAAGGCCCGGGCCATCCAATTGAGCGAGCAAATAAAAGTACGCGCCTAGCAGGCAGGACTTGGTCAGGGACTCGAAGAGCATCCGCCTGCGGATCCGGTTCAGATGCACATGAACACTGCCGGGAGAATCATTTGGCGGCACAGGTACCCGAGCGGCGCCGGACGCTTCCCGGTCCATTTCTTCGTGTCCTTTCGACCCCGCCAGCTCCATCGCGTTACACCCCCGGCAGCACTTTCCGGATGACCGCCACCAGGTCGTTGCCCGAGACCGGCTTCACCAGCCACCCGGTCGCTCCGGCCAGCTTGCCTTCGTTTTTCTTGGCAAGCTCGCTTTCCGTGGTAAGGGTCAGAATGGGGATGAACTTCAAGCCTGGCATCGCACGCACGCTGCGGATCAGCTCCATGCCGGTCATCTCCGGCATGTTGATGTCGGTCAGAATCAGGTCCGGTTTGAATCCCGCCTCCAGTTTCCTCATGGCCTCTCGCCCATTGCTGGCGGTTTCGGCTTGAAATCCATTCAAAGTGAGCGTCGACTTCAGGCTCAACACCATGGTGATGGAGTCATCGACAACCAGAATTGTCTTGGCCATACCGGTTCCCTTGCCCTATTTCTCCATCGGCGGAATTTCCCGGAACCTTTATCAAGTGTCGGACCGATTGCATTGGAAGGAGTGCAGGCACGGGCTGCCGTCGCAAGAGCGCCAGGCCGTGCAAACGATGGAAGAGAATCTACGCAAACCATTGCCGCGATTGAAGTAGCCATCCACGGCCGAAAAAAGGCGTCGCGATCCAGGGCTCATCAAAGACTTCAGGCTTCCGTAAGTCTAGTAAATCGATTTTGAACAAACGTTTGTTTCACCGAGAAACTCCTTAAATCCCCCGTCCCGCAAATACTTAGCAATGGGCCGGGCCGGGCGGCGACAATCGATTCAATCGCCGATAATGCGACTAAATCAATCGATTGTCTACAACTGAGAATGGACTTGACAGTCATTCTTTGGGTGTGGTCTAATCGCCTCCGCGCTTGAAAATCAAGAAAGAATCTCCAAACACAACCGTTTGTCTTAAGATGTTTCAGGCAATTTGAAACATTCAGCTCAAGCGCATCCGGTACGGCACTGGAGATTTTTGGAAGCCGCCGCGAGCCGAAAACGGCGGGGAAGAACTTCATTGAGGAGGCAATGCATGAGAAATGTATCGCGATGGACTCTGCCTCTCGCTCTATTGGTCGGCCTGGCGCTGGCCGGTGAAGCGAGGGTGGGTGTTGCACAGAATACAAACTCAGGTGACTTGCGCGGCACCGTGACGGATAAGACTGGCGCAGTCATCCAGGGCGTGACAGTGAATGTAGCGGATGTCGACAAAGGTACAACGCGCACATTCGTAACCGATGATGCCGGATTGTTCGATACCGGCGCAATTCCTGAGGATCACTACCAGATAACGTTCACCAAGGATGGGTTTCAGACCCTGGTGCGCGGGCCGGTTACGGTAACGCTCGGAATTCAAACAGTAAACGGAGTCATGCAAGTCGGGCAAATCACCCAGCAGGTAACGGTCACTACCGACATTCCTTTGCTTGACACAGAGAGCGGCGCTCAGGAAGGGGACTTGCAAGCCGACACCATGGACGAACTGCCGCAGGTCGGCAGTGGGAATGGCGGAGGAGCCGACTGGGAAAACTTCGTAGTACTGATGCCAGGCGCAGCGGGTACTCCTGAAAATGCCAGCAACACCATCAACCCCGGCACGATTTCCTCCATTAACGGCAATCTGCCCTACGCGAGCGTGCTGCAGGATGGCGCCACGACGACACTGCCAATGAGCCAGAACTCCGACGTCACCGTCTTTGAGACTACGGCGGAAGTCAAAATCAGCGCGACTGCGTTTTCAGCGCAATACGGCGTTGGCGACATCGTCTACAACCAGATCACCAAAAGCGGAACCGACAAGTTCCACGGCGCCGTGTACGAATACAACCAGAACGATTTCTTCGATGCTGCGACCTACGCTTTCGGCACAGGTTCGGTTCCCAGGCTCCGCTTCAACAACTTCGGCGGCGCCCTTGGCGGACCGGTTTTGCCCAAGGGCATCTTCCACAAGTCGTTCTTCTATTTTGATTACGACCGCACTATCGACAACAGTACCGGCTCTGTGGGGTTCTTTTCATTGCCCAGCAATGCCGAGATGGGCGGCGATTTCACGCAGACCGGCCTGGCCACCATTTATGACCCGACCACGCAAACTCTTGTGACCTCGGGCAATTGCACTTACACAGGCGCGGAATTTCCGGGTGGGATGCTCACCGAGCCCGCTCCCTGCGTCCAACGCAAGAGCTTCATCTCGGAATATGGCAGCAACAAGATCCCGTCAGGCATGATCAGCCCGGCTGCGCAGGCAATCCAGAAGGCAGAGCTGGCCTCGACCGGTTACCCGAGTACGGTATCCAGCTATGGAGTAAACAATTTCTCTCTCCTCAGCCCCTCGAGCGCCGACCCCTTCATCAAGTGGTTTGGGCGCTGGGACACTGATTTGACGGCTAACAATCGGCTTACTCTATCGGAAACGGAAAGCGACAACCCGGCAAAATACCTGAACCAGTTCTGCCCGTTCAGCTGCCAGAACGGCGATGTGAGCCGCGACAACGCCGAGGTTTCCGATGTGTGGACGATCAGTTCACACATGATCAACGAGGCCCGCATGGGCTTCACTGATCAGATGAACTACTTCACTCCGTACACCCTGAACGGGAACTGGGAGTCGACTCTGCAAATGCCTTTGCTGAAAGCCGACATCTTCCCGAACATCAGCATTGCCAACAATTATTATGGTCCCGGAAGCGCCTCAAACTCCGTTTATAAGGAGATGGTCTTCGACCCGTCCGATGTGGTGACGCTGATCAAGGGTCGCCATGTGCTGCACTTCGGCGGTGAATTCCTGATCAACCGTGCCGATTCCACGGCGTGGGGCAACATCAACTCGGGAAGCTTCAACTTTGCGGGCTATTACACCTCTGCCGGCGGCACTCCTACCGCATCCTACGATGGCATATCCTACGCGGACTTCCTGCTCGGCGAATCGCAGAGTTGGAGCGCCGGAGTAACACCGGAATTCGGAGGACGCTGGAAGACCCCGCAACTGTTCCTTCAGGACGACTGGAAAGCGCGTCCCAATCTAACGGTTAACCTCGGCGTACGCTGGGAAGGCGAAACCGGCTGGAGAGAAGTCAAGGGCAACGAGGCGGTCTGGGATCCCGCGGTTCAGAACTTCAATGTTTCAACTCAACCCATCAACGGAGTTGCCGCGGGTTCAGCGGTCCTGGGCGGCATGTGGTACGGATTTGTAGGACAAAACGGACGCACTTCGCTTCAAGCGCCCAAATACAACATCGTTCTGCCAAGGGTCGGATTCAGCTACCAAATCACACCCAATATGGTCGTCCGCGGCGGCATTGGCATGTATGCCTCAACCTGGAGCGAAGATACGTATGGAGCTGGCATGGGCAACGCCTTTGGCAGCCATGGCAACGACGGCGATACCACCAACGGCATTTGCCCGGTGACTCAGCTTGACGGCGATGGAAGCGCGCCGGATACCGTGAATCCGGGCTGCGGAGTCGGCGCCTACAATTCCAGCAGCATCAACTCAGAATACCTGAACTCTCCAACCACTCCGTGGGCATCGAACAACTCCGATGTGTCGTACAACGAGTACCACACGCCAGTGCCTACAAACTACCAATGGAATCTGGCCGTTGAACGCATGTTCATGAAGGATTGGTCGGCAGAGGTTGCGTATGTAGGCAATCACGGAGACAAGCTCAACTTCCCAGTTGACATCAACCAGGTTCCCGAGGGCGCGCTTGGCCCGAACGGTGCCGCGAGCGAGCCTTACCCGCTCTTCAAACAGATCACCGGCAGCACTAACAATGCCATATCCAACTACCACGCATTGCAGGCCGTGCTCACCAAGCGCATGAGTTATGGGCTGCAATTCAGCACCAACTACACCTGGTCCCACTTCCTCGACGATCTAGACTCTTCCGGATGGGGAAGCCGTGAAGGGTACCAGAACGTCCAGAATGCGTATGCTCCCTCGGAGGCCTATAGCCAGTCGAACTTCGACATCCGGCAAATGTTCAAGGGCGAGGTGATCTACCAGCTGCCATTTGGCAAGGGCAAGATGTTCATGAACACGAACATGATTGCTGACGAAGCGCTGGGTGGCTGGGAGCTGGCTTCGACCTATATGGCGCAGAGCGGCAACCCAATAGGAATCACGACGGGATGTAATAACTCGTCAAATAACATACCCGACAATCTCTGCTACAACCAGTTCGCGAACTTAATCGGCAACTATAAGTCGACCGATACAGGCCCGGATGCCACCGGCGGTGGCCGCTATCACAGCTTGGCGGAATGGTATAACCTTGACGCTTTTGCCGTTCCGGCCACGTACACGTACGGCGACTTCCGCAGGAACATCGTCACCGGTCCAGATCTGACAGATGTCAACTTCTCACTCGGCAAGAGCTTCGATTTGTGGCCGGAGCGTGGGGTGAAATTCCAGGTCCGCGGCAGCGCAACCAACATCCTTAACCACCCCAGCTTCGGGCAACCGGGCGGCAACGTCATCGGATCCGGAGCGAACGAAGCTCAAGTCACAGGCACGACCGTCGGCGGCAGAACCTGGGAGATGTACGGACGCATCTCATTCTGAGCTCAACACCAACAATGCAACCCGGAGAGGACGGCGAATGCTCGCCGTCCTTTCCATTTCGGGGCAAACTTTGCCTTGGTATGATGAAGTAAGCATGCCGGCCATCGCAATTCCAGAGCTACTACATCGCCATGCCGTAACTCTCGATTCGGCCTCATCGGCAGCGAGCCGTCGACGGAGTGTGACTCTCATATCGAAACACCTATTCTGGGATCGACGAAAAACGGTTGTGTGTGCGCTGTTTTTGCAAGGCGCAATTTCGATTGCTTCCGCGGGGCAAGCCCCGGCCGGCGCAAAGGAGCAAATCGCGCAGCATGAAAAACTGGCGCAGCAGTATCTGCGCCAGCAGCGGCCCGATTTGGCGATTCCCGAGCTCGAGGCCGCGGTCGAGCTGGCTCCCGATAACGTTGAGATTCAAGGCAATCTCGGCGTGTTGCTCTTCTTTTCAGGCAAGCAAGCCGAAGCCATCCCCCACCTGCGCACCGCCGTTGAAAAACAGCCCGACCTCGCCAAGATTCAGGGGATTTTGGGCATCGCAGAGCTGCATACCGACGATCTCGTCAATGGACGCAAAGATCTTGAAACCGCATTTCCGCATATTGACGATGAAAGATTCAAAGTGCAGGTTGGCCTCGAGCTGGTTGGCGTGTACACCAGAAGCACGGATCTGGACCAGGCCGCCGCCATACTTGCGCAGTTGAAAAAAGTCGCCCCCGAGAATCCCGAGGTACTCTACGCCTCTTATCGTACCTACGCCGATCTCTCCGGTGAGGCGATGCTGGCTCTTTCCCTGGCCGCACCTGATTCAGCACAAATGCACCAGCTGCTGGCGCACGAAGAAACCAGGGAGGGCAACACCAACGGGGCCATCGCGCAATACCGCAAGGCAATTGAAATGAATCCTCACCTGCCCGGTGTCCATTTTGAACTGGCAGAATTGTTGAACACATCACAGGACCCCGCGATCAAGAAGCAGGCTGAACAGGAGTATCGCGCCGCGTTGACAGATAATCCCCGCGACGAAAAAGCGGTATGCGAGCTCGCCGATATAGCAATGACGAAGGGCGACGAAAGCGAAGCCTTAAAGATGTACACCAGCGCGACAGAGCTGCAACCTGACGATGCCAATGCAAAACTGGGACTCGCGAAAGTGCTGCTCGAAATGAATAAGCCTGACCAGGCTCTGCCGCTGCTCGAATCTTCAGTGCAGCTGGAGCCCACCAACGCGACCGCGCACTACCGCCTGGCAACCCTCTACAAGAAGCTGGGGCGTACCGAGGATGCAAAGCGCGAGGTGGAGTTCTATGAGAAATACAAGGAAATGAAAGAGAAGCTCCGTGTTGTGTATAAGGACTTGCTGATACAGCCCGACGTCATCCGCTCGGATGAAAATCCTGAAAAGTAATGGCGCGCCATGGCGCGAGGGTCCAACGGAATGATACGACGCAATCGAGTCTTAAGAGTCTTGCTGGTGATTGTGTTCCTGAGTCAAATAAAAGCTGTAGCCGGGCAGATGGGTACGCCAACGCCGTTGTCGCCTGAGGAACGAAAAAAAGCTGAGGCAGAGCGCGCGACCACCGGACCACTCGAGAATTATCCGCAGCTCGTGGATATTACAAGCTCGACGGGAATCCACTTCGATCACAAGTCGGACCCCGAAGCGAAATTCATTGCTGAGTCGATGAGCGGCGGCGTCGCCCTGATTGATTATGACGGCGATGGCTGGCCGGATATCTACTTGACCAATGCGCAGAGTGTAGAGATGGCGCAGCATGGCATCAGGGCGCGCAGTGCGCTTTACCACAACAATCACGACGGAACTTTTACCGATGTTACTGACAAGGCCGGCGTAGGCTTCCCCTGTTGGGCAATGGGCGTGGCCGTTGGCGACTATAACAACGACGGCCGGCCCGACTTACTGGTGACCTGTCTGAATGGTGTGGTGCTCTATCGCAACAATGGCGATGGAACGTTTACCGACGTGACCAAGGAAGCGGGCCTGGCCGGCGACACCGGGTGGGCGACCGGCGCCGCGTTCGGCGATTATGACAATGACGGATTCGCCGATTTGTTCGTTTCGCACTACGTTGATTTTCATCTCGACAATCTGCCTGCCTTCGGCGCCACCAAGGCCTGCAAGTATCTCGGCCTCGTGGTGCAGTGCGGCCCGCGGGGGCTCAAGGGTCTGCCTGACAAGCTATACCACAACAACGGCAATGGCACGTTTACCGAAGTATCAAAACAGGCTGGCGTGGATGACGCTGAAGGTCGCTACGGGCTCACGTCAATCTGGTCGGATTTCAACAACGATGGAAAACTCGACCTCTTTGTAACCAATGACGGCGAAGCAAATTACCTCTACCAGGGCGATGGCTCCGGCAAGTTTGAAGATACTGCCTTGTTCGCAGGCGTGGCTGCAAACGAAGATGGCGTTGAGCAGGCCAACATGGGTATCGCGTTCGGCGACTATATGCACACTGGCCGTATGTCGCTGGCCATTTCACATTTCGACGTTGAGTACACGGCTCTCTACACCAACGATGGTGGAATGAACTTTACTGACAACTCAATCGCCTCTGGAATTGCGCGCGGCACCCAGGGGTATGTGGGGTGGGGCAACGCATTTGTCGACTTCGCCAATAGCGGCTGGCAGGATTATTTCCAGGTGGATGGACACGTCTATCCACAGGTGGATGAAGCCCACGCCGCCGCCCGGTACCTGGAACCGGCGGTGCTGCTTTTCAATCAGCACGACGGCACATTCAAGAATGTCAGCCGTCGTGTCGGGCCTGCCATCCAAACTCCACGAGTAAGCCGCGGCCTTGCCATTGGAGATCTGTTCAATGACGGGCGCCTTGAAGCAGTTGTGGAGAACCTGGTCGGCGAACCAACGATTCTGCGTCCCGAACACGGTCCCGCGAATCATTGGGTCAGCTTTTCACTCCAAGGAACCGTGTGCAACCGTCTCGCATTGAATGCCCGTGTTAAAGTGACGGCCGGCGACCTGGTGCAGACGAATGAAGTCATCAGCGGAGGCAGCTACCTGTCGCAAAGCGATCTGCGATTACACTTCGGGTTAGGGAGCCACGACTCGATTGACCAGGCTGAAGTTATGTGGCCCGACGGCAAAAAAGAGACTCTAACTCATCTGGCCACTGACAGATTCTATATTGTGCGCGAAGGGCAGGGAATCGTGGAGACTCGATTGCCAATGCATACAACGAATTTGCCTTAGACAGCAGAGCACACAGGGATAACCAAGATTCTGTGCATTGCCGTCGTCACGCTAAATGCGTATCGCGCCGCGAGCAGCGTTTTGATGGCTATAATTCGTTTGCGCTCCAGAACAGTCGCATGCCTGCCAACGTCACTTTCACTAACGGAGTTTCATCGCCACGCAGCGCGCTTTCAACAGCGGTGCTGAGCACGGGATTTGCACTCACAGGCACTGGAACGGTGTTGCTGGGGGTGCTTTTGCCCCTGTTCGCTGAAAAATGGGGTCTGCGTGACGACGGTGCCGGGCTTCTCTTGTTTTTTCAGTTCAGCGGTTCGTCGCTGGGTGCGATTCTTTCCGGGCTGCACCGCATTCGGTCAATGGCAATTGGGTATGGGTTGATGGCGGCCGGTTCTCTTGACCTTGTCTTTGTCCATTCACGCGCACCGTTTGCAGCGTTCTTCTTTTTCGGACTCGGGCTGGGGATGGCCATGACCTCGACCAGTCTCCTGTTCTCAGACCGATGGGGTGACGAGCGCGCTGCCAAGCTGGAGTGGCTCAACTTTGTGTGGTCGCTTGGCGCATCCACCTGCCCGATGGTCGCGCTGCCATTCGTCCACCGTGAAGACACGCACCAGGTGTTTCTGCTGATTCTTGTGCTTTCAATTCTGCTACTCGGGTGGGTTGCCGCAGCGGAACGACAGGATAAGGCCATGGTCGCGCATGCTGCATCGGGCACGGCACGCCGGCCCCTGGGCCTTGTCTTCATTCTGCTCACCATCTGGGCAATGTGTGCAGTTGGTGTCGAGTCGTCACTTAGTGGCTGGCTCACCACCTACTCACACCGTACCGGTATGAGCAGTCTGGCCGGCGCCGCAGTGGCAACGTCATTTTTCTGGCTTGGCGAAATGCTCAGCCGGCTAGCATTCTCCACGCCCTTACTCAAGAAGATTGGCCGCCAAACGGTGCTGATAAGCGGAGTCTCGGGAGTGACCGCGTCCACAATCATTTTGATCGCGGCTCCGCACCCGTGGATGATTGTTCCTGCCGCAGGTATGGCCGGAATCTTTACCGGCCCGCTTTATCCAATACTGCTCTCCTTCCTGCTTGAGCGCTCGGCCCGAGGGTGGTTCTTCGCCGTAGCAGGCCTGGGGTCAGCCATTTTTCCCTGGTTTACCGGCCTGATCTCGGCCCACCTTGACTCTTTGCGATTCGGGCTTCTGGTTCCCTGTGCTGGAGGACTTGTGATGCTTATACTGGGCGCACTGGTATTCAAGCCGGTCCGGCACGCTGCCGGATAACGCCGCCCTTCCCGGTCTAGCGATGCCTGCCGGCGGCTCAGCGCTCCAAAGGTTCATTCCGTCCTGCCCATCTGCGCCAAGAGCCGATAAAGACAATCGAATGTTTTATGCTATTCAGCGCAAACCACTTACGCGGAACCAGGCAAATCAATGGGCCGGGCATCTCCGCGCGTTTATTCTAAGTAGTTCAAATAAAACCTGATAAATTGCGGTTCGTCATTGACAAAGGTTCTGCTTTGAGATTTTAATGCTCTTCTGTATACGAAAATCTGGGCGGAAGTATTTTAGATAAACGTTTGTCTGAAATACGGATAACGGTTTCTTGTGAAGCAATTCAAGAGGTTTCTGGAATATCCATCGTGTGTGGAAACA
>JASHVU010000521.1 GCA_030044455.1 Acidobacteriaceae bacterium
GATGGATCCAACCGACCAAGCCTCGCTCTACCACATGATTCAGGCACTTAGAAAAAGTGGCCAAACCGGCGAGACCCCGGATTTGCTCAAGCGCCTCGCCCAACTTCGTCAGGAGGCAACCGAGAAAGAGCGCGAGCAATACCGCTACCGGCTTGTTGATACCGGCGGGCCGGTGCAATAGCTACCTCAATGGAAAAGTCGACAAAGGAACCCATCACGAGCAGAGGGCTTGGCTCGTCTCTGAAATCTAACTTGATGATAAGTTTATCGCCGGAGCCGTCATGTGGGTCTTCGTTTCGGCCGCCTACTTTGCCCGTGCGGTTGCCATCGTTGTTCAGCTGCAGTCATCGGGTGCGGCTACTATGTATGCTGCAGAATCGATCGGGCAAAATGAAGCTTGATTGATGGCGATGGCACAAAAATAGCCAGCCAGAGTGAAGTTGCATGCTGGGTTAACGCTCAAGTCCGCGCAGACAGGGATGATAATTCTGTTCGCGCGCCGTGCTGGCCGCAGGATTCCGGCGAGATCGAGACGGCAGCATGATTCTTCTGAAGTAACCGGAAGAATTTGGCTGGAACAGTCGGCGCCACTCGCTGGAAGAAACAGCTATCGCAAAACCAGAGTTGCTGTATTCCGAAGGCACCATCCTAAAGTCAGCGCGACCTCAAGGAGCGCTGACCTTGCACTGAAACCGGCCGGGGCACGCCAACTCTGGTTTTGCCGTAAGGAACGACGCATTCGTCTTTTCGCTTTCTTTCCCAAGCCATTTGCTGCGCGAGATGAAAGGTGAAGGCGAGAGTGTCGCCAAAATAGGTTGCACCGCAGGGGAGGGTGGATATCCTGCTGCGGTGCAGGTTGATGGTTAGTTGATTACGGGTCCAAAGTTGCATCCTGCAGGAGCATTCAACGTTGTGGCGTTTCCAACCAAGAACACCGTGGGATCAATTGATCCTCCAGTGCTCAGTTGAGATTGGCCGAAGAATGCGATGCCGAACGGGGTTGCCGAACTGATGGCAGCCAGGTCGCCCAGGTTATCGAAAGCAATGCCATTCGGAGAGCTGAGCGTGGTGTTGTCATTCTCCATGGTTGGACTCAGAGTGACCGCTGGAGTGGGGCTCCCGGTGACTCCCAGGCTGGCTTTTGCGAACTCAACAATCGTGTTTGGTGCGTTGGCGTTACTCGACCACAGATCTCCGTCGGCATCGAAGACCAATGCCCAGGGACCCTGAATCGACCCATTGCCGTCATCGGACAAGGTCGCGTCCGGCTCCAGTTCAACGGATTCGCCGGATTGCGGCAGATGCGTAGCTTTGAATTCGAAGATCGTGGTTGAGGCGTTATTGGCGACAAAAAGATCACCGGCGGCGTCGAATACAATGCCCAGCGGTCCGTTAAACGCCGGCTTCGAGGTCAGAGTGATGTAAGGCGTTGCGGCCGCATCTGAAGCTTTGAGTTGCTGCGGAGTGAAAACGTAGACCGCGTTGCTTCCGTTGTCGCTCACCCACATGTCTCCATAAGTGTCAAACACCGCCTGCTGTGGAAACGTGAAACTAGGCGGGTTAATGGTGACTGCGGGACTCGGGGTGCTGTTGGTCACGAGATCCTCCAATTGCGATGGAGTGAACTCATAAAGTGCTGGGTTATTCTTTCCACCGGCGGCTAAAGTTCCACCGTCAATGACCCAAAGATCGCCGTACGCGTCGAAGACGACCCCCTGCGGTGCTCCGAATACTCCGCTGTTATTCATCAGGTGCGGCGCAAGTGTTGTGTTGGCAGAGGAAAGCTGCTCCGGAAGATACTCAACAACATTCGTCCCGTTGGCCACCCATAGAGCCTTATTGATGGTAGGAGGCGGAGGATCGGTCGGCGCTGAGTGGGTGGACGCGACGTTGGACATGCCCCCGCAGCCGACAGCGAATCCAATGAGGAGCGTTGAAACGAATAGAAGAGCCCAGCGAAACGTAATCTTTGCACCTTCGCGCAGGCCGTTCCAGTGGTCGATGCGTTGCGATTTCATGGTTAACTCGGTGTTCATGATCCCCTCGCGATTTTGTGAAATTGGATGGCTTTCAAAAGCCCGTTCACTCATGTAAGCGACAGGGCAATACCGATTCCCTCATTGAATTTGCGTTTTTTCTGCGACTTTCGCGGCCCAAGGCAGCGCCACAACTCCGTCGGCAGTTTGAGCATCGGAAGTCCTTTGGCTTGATTGGCAGTTGGGCTATAATCGTTTCGATAGCGGAGCCCAGAAGAAATCCCAGAGGCTCAATGTCCGCAGCTGACTTGATGTAGCAGGATCCCGGCTGACGTGTCGCGGTTCTGCGACCAGTTCCCCACATGCTTCCGCTTTCGAGTCCAACATCGCACTCTCGGAGTCAACGACATGGAGAGGGCCATGGATCGTGCGACGATCACGCAGCTGCTTCATCAATGGAGCGGCGGGGACAAGGCAGCGCTTGACGCGTTGATGCCTGTGGTTTACGACCAGCTTCACCGGCTGGCCTCACGCTGCATTCGCGCAGAGCGTCCGGATCATACCCTGCGTGCCACGGCGCTTGTTCACGAGGCGTATCTGCGGCTTATCGATGCCGATGTAGCCTGGCAGGATCGCGTCCACTTTTTTGCGGTGTCGGCACGCATCCTGCGGCGCATTCTGGTCGATCACGCGAAGTCGAACCGGCGGCAGAAGCGCGGCGGCGGCGCTGAAATGATTCCGCTCGATGAGGCGGTGGTTGTGGGGCCGGAATCGCCGGCAGGGCTATTAGAGCTCGACATGGCCCTCAAGCAACTCGAATTGCAGGACAAGCGGAAGAGTGAGATTGTTGAGCTCCTCTGCTTCGGGGGTCTTACCTACGACGAAGCGGCGGCAGCACTCGATATTTCTCCGGCCACGGTGCACCGAGAAATCAAACTTGCCAAGGCATGGCTGCATCGGGAGCTTTCGTTAGGCACTTCCTAGAGCGGAGGGCCGATGCTTCATTCATTGGAACGCTGGCGGCAGATCGAAACGCTCTTTGACGAGTGCCTTGATCTGCCGGAAAAATCCCGCGCCGCTTTGCTCGATGATCGCTGCGGCGACGATCCGGAACTGCGCAAAGAGGTCGAGACACTGCTGGGTTCCTCGTCCGCAACAATGGACTTTCTCGAGGACCCGGTGAAGCAGGCGGCATACGAATTATCCAATGGTTCTGCTTCAAACCTGATCTATCCCGGAAACAAGATTGGCCGGTACGAGATTCTCTCCTGCATTGGCGCGGGCGGGATGGGCGAGGTATATCTCGCCAAAGATGAAGTGCTCCGTCGCAAGGTAGCAATCAAGGTGCTGGCGCCATCACTCGTCAACAACGACCACGGATTGCACCGATTCGAAAAGGAAGCGCTTGCTGCCTCGGCACTCAATCACCCGAACATCCTCACGATCTACGAGTTTGGAATTCTTGAAGGACGCCAATTCATCGCCTCCGAGTACGTTGAAGGAGAAACTCTGCGCCAGTTGCTGAGTAAAGGAGCGTTGCCGATTGACGAGGCAATCGCGATTGCGACGCAGATCGCCAAGGCGCTTGAGACCGCGCATGCCAGCGGCATTGTCCATCGCGACATCAAGCCGGAGAACATCGTGATCAGGAAGGACGGCTTGGCAAAAGTTCTCGATTTCGGAATTGCCAAGCTGACGGAATCTCAGCAAACTGCGGAACATCCTGATGTTGTGAAATCCCTCTCCGTGAGCCAGGTTGGCCTGGTGATCGGGTCGGCACGATACATGTCGCCGGAACAGGCGCGTGGGCAGAGCGTCGACCCCCGCAGCGACATTTTCAGCCTCGGAGTTGTGCTTTATGAAATGGCTGGCGGAAAGGTACCCTTCGATGGTGAAACAGTCAGCGACGTTGTTGCCGAAATCCTGAAAGGAACGCCTCCATCTCTCGACGAGATTTTGCCGGATACACCCTCCGGATTGCAGAAGATCGTTAATAAGGCCATGTGCAAGGATCGCACAGGTCGTTATCAGAGTGCGAAGGAGCTGCTCGAAGATCTTGAGGAATTTGCCAGGCGGAGGCTAATGCAGGCTCGAATCGAGGAGGCGTCATCGGACGAAGGAGATGATCGAACTTTTTCGGTCAGCCACTCTCCATTCCCGTCTGGCGCTGCTTCGCACACAGCCGAACGGCGTTTACGCCTGCGCCGGGCACCGCTGCTGTCTCTCGCTTTGGTTATTCTAATCGCGCTTGGTTTGCTCTATTACTTGAAGTTGCCCCGAAAACGTGCAGCAGAAGTATCGCAGACGGCTCCGCGTACACTGGCGATTCTTCCGTTCCAGAATTTAAGGCAGGATCCTTCGCTCGACTACCTTGGGTTCTCGCTGGCTGATGCTGTGATTACCAAGCTCAGTTCAATCAATTCGCTTATCATCCGACCGTCCTCCTCCGTCGAGAAATATCGCAATCAAAGTGTCGACCCAAGAACCGCCGGTGTTGATTTGAATGTCAATACCCTTCTTACCGGCGGATTCATTAAAGATGGAAGCGATCTGCGCATTACCGCGCAACTGGTGGATTTGAAACTAAACAGGATTCTCTGGGACGACTCTTTTGATGTGAAGTTCGACAAGCTTCTGACAGTTCAGGATCGCGTCGCGCAGGAGATTGCAAAAGGGTTGGAACTGGATCTCTCTCCGACCGAAGCGCAGCATCTCAACTCCTCAAAGTCCGTCGATCCGAAAGCCTATGAGTATTATCTTCGCGGCATTGACCTCGGCTCAATCAACGACTTCCCCGGCGCGGTTGCCATGCTTGAGAAATCCGTATCCCTCGATCCGAACTACGCATTGAGCTGGGCGCATCTCGGCAAGGCCTATTCGGCGAGTGCAACCCTTCAGTTCGGTGGCCGCGAAATGTATGACAAGGCACAAGCTGCATATGAGAAAGCAATCGCACTCGATCCCAATCTGGTTGAACCACGCATCTACATGGCAAATATGCTCACCGATACGGGCAGGGTCGAGCAGGCCGTGCCGATTCTGCGCGCAGCGCTTAAGTCAAATCCTCAAGACGCTGAACTGCATTGGGAACTTGGCTATGCCTATCGCTTCGCGGGAATGCTTCGGCAGTCGGTTTCGGAATGCGAACGTGCGCGCCAAATCGACCCTCAAGTTAAGCTCAACAGCTCCGCATTGAACGCCTACCTCTACCTTGGCGAGTATGCCAGGTTTCTTCAGAGCCTTCCATCAACCGATTCGGCCTACATTCTCTTCTATCGCGGTTTTGCTGAGTTTTACCTGGGACATCCGGATGAAGCCGCCAAGCTCCTTGATCGCGCCTATATGCTCGATCCTGAGTTACTGCAACCGAGAATTGGCAAGGCTTTGAGCGACAACATTTCCGGCCGGCCTGCCGCTGGTCTCGCGCTTTTGCGCGAGACGCAAGACAGGATGGAGGATCGCGGAGTGGGCGACGCTGAGAGCATGTACAAGATCGCTCAGGCTTACTCCATACTCGGAGACAAACACGACGCTCTACATGCATTGAGTCATACGGTTGAAGGGGGGTTCTTCTGTTCCTACTGTCTCAGCACCGATCCGCTTCTTGCCGGCATCCGGAGCGATCCTGAATTCCAGCGACTGAGTGATGATGCCCGCCGGCGTCATGATGAATTTGAGTCTCAGTTTTTTGGGTTTGCTGCGCCCCAGTAGTCAGAATCCGGAATGACAAGTCCGAAAATCTTCAACTTTGATTTGGCAATGCCACCGGTCAGTCTCTATCTTCTGAATGCAGCTTTGGGCGGCCGCCGCGCAGGTTCGCGCCTGCGGCCAGCCCGCTGCATTCCTTCGCCGTCACGTCTACCGGTTCACTTCGGTGTAGATCGTCACCGTGTTGGCGTTGTCGTCGACGCCGGCAAGCCGGGTCGCGGCGCCCACCGACTGTGTCGCGATTCCAAACGCACCGCCATTGTTGGCATCCACCGAAAACTCCGCCACGAACGCGCCGTCCGCCGTGTATTCCACGATCTCACTGGGCTGATTCGGATCCGCATTGCTGCCGTCGCTGTTGGCCACCAGCAGATCGCCATCCGGCGTTGAGGCCATATCAATCGGCCCGTGCAGATGAGTGTCGTCCTGGAAAAGCAGGGTCGGTACAGCCTCGCCAGCACCCACACTCGACGCGTGCTCAATTCTGTAGATCGCATTGTCGGTCGACGATGCAAAATAGAGCGTGTCGCTCCAGGCCGAATAAAGCAATCCGGAGGGACCCAGTTCCAGCGCGGCCGGGTCGCCCCGGTGATTCAGCCCCGTCGCAATCACCGTCGACTTCTCCAGCGATAACACTCCCCGGTCATGCCGGAAACTCAGCCGCGCAATCGTTCCATTCAGCACGTTCGAGATGAAGACATCCACCGAACGGTCGCGCTCGTTGACAGCCATGCCCCATGGCCCGTCGATGACGGTGTTGGCGATTACGTTCAGCAGCTTCCCCGACGGGCTGATGATCTGGATCGCGCCGGCAGTGGCCGTGTTGGATGTGCCGTCAGTCGTCTTCAGATTTCCCACTAGCACGGTTCCATCGTTCAGGATTCCCAGCGCAGCCGAAAGCCCTGCATATTGCGTCGAACCCTGGAAGAACAGCGTCTGCCGTCCGTGCTGGTCAACCCGGACGATGGTGGTTCCGGTACCCTGGAGATTCTGATTGTTATTGAAGTTCGATACCAGCAGATCGCCCGGTTGCAGCACCGGGTTCTCGACCGATCGCGAACGATCCTCGATGAGCAGCCGGGCGAAGGCTGTTCCGTACGGGTTGACATCGCCGTTTGGTGGCAGAGTTGATACGGTGGCAGCGGGAGGCGGCAGAAAAGTCTTGCTGGTATTCTGAGCGCTGAGCGGAGCCGCGACTGAAAGTAGCAGCGCAATCAGAGCTGTGAGGTTTATGGTCTGCGAGGAGGCGCGGGAAACCGCGCGAGAGGTGGCGAGGTGCATGAGGTTGCTCCTTTGAAGTTGAAGGTTATCGACCTTAGAAAGGCCGTTACCTCTTCAAGCGACAAAAGCGCAAGTGTTCCCTCACGCATTTTGAGATTTATTCGCATATAATTCATT
>JASHVU010000522.1 GCA_030044455.1 Acidobacteriaceae bacterium
TGTGCAAACTAGAACTGGCGGTTTTGGCTGGGTTATCGAGAACCTTCCCGAAATGAGTTACCTGCTGGTTTATGGCACTGCCTCCGCTTCCTCCGTAACGGTAGATGGCACAGTGTTGCCAAGAGCGACGACGGCCAATCTTGAGTCGATGCCAATTGGCTGGGCTGCGGACTCGGCCGGCAACAGGCTTCTTATTCACCTGCCATCGCGCCAAACAGAACACAGCCAACCAATCATGGAAATTGCAATCGACTTCAGCACGAGCAAGGAATAGGCGTTTTGTCCGGCGAAGAAACCTTCTTTTCGACTACGCGCATAGGCGCGGCAATCCCGTCTGCAGTATCATCCCTTATCGACACATTCACCGCAGTGTGCGCGACGGCAGTAATTGACGTTGCAACGCAGATCAACCGAATGAGTTCGGACAGTCATAACGCCTTGACTCATCCCCGATAAGCATGAACCCTTTCGCAAATCAAACGCAAAACACGTTCAATGTTGCCAGCGGCGGTCTTAAAGGAATCAGCGTCAATCGTCAGAGGGGCGCCGAGAACCACAAGTGGGGCCCCATACTCTGGCGTTCGAATGGCTTGTTCAATAGAAAGTCCGCCGACAGCTTGAACGGGAACTTTGACAGCCGCAACTACATCGCGTAGCTGATCCAGCGGGCTTGGACACGGCTTGCCTGCGGCCACCAGTCCGCGGCGCTCGTCATACCCAATATGATGAATCACGAAATCGCAGCCGAGATCTTCGAGTCGCTTTGCAGCTGCGACCTTATCTTCTGCCCCAAGGTTATCTCCCATAACTTTCACGCCGAGCTCTCTACCCGCCTTTACGACCATTTTGATCGTCTCCGGATGCGCTCGTTCCATCACTACGACGTGAGTGGCCCCGGCTTTTGCCATCATTTCAGCTTCCAGCCACCCGCCATCCATGGTTTTGAGGTCAGCTACAATCGGTGTCTCAGGAAATTCGCCACGGAGAGACCGAACCCCGTTCATTCCCTCCGCGATAATAAGTGGCGTTCCCGCCTCTAACCAATCGACTCCGGATTGCATCGCAAGGCGAGCAGTGTCGAGGGCTTCCGGAATAGAGATAATGTCCAATGAGATCTGAACGATGGCTTTCATAACACATTTCCTTGAGGACTAACTCCGCATTGCGTTGATTCGTCCGTAAAATATTCCTTTCTTGAGATTCGAATGACAAACAATGGGCAATGCGGCTCTGAATATTCGTCGACCCGCAAAGAGCACTAGTGTGCATGACAAGGTACCGGCCCTTCCTTAATACGATTGAATTAATCGAATCTCACTCTCAATTCGTAAAGTGCCGGTCAATCTTGCAGCGGAGGAAATCGACCGATTCTCTCAACTGGTCCATCCCATCCAGGCCGTCCTCTATAGAGATCCACGAGCTGAATCCAACCGAGTGCAGCGTTGAGAATATCTTGTCGTAATCGTTTAACCCCCTTCCAATGACACCGTGGGATAGGCGGCTTGCATAACCAACAGAGTTCTCCTCTCTGCGTAGATCATCGATCGTGCCGCATTTTAGAAAGCGATCGCTCGCATGCATCGAGACCACGCGAGATTTCACTCGATTAAGGAGCACCAGTGGATCTTCGCCGGCCAGAATCGTGTTTGATGGATCGAAGTTTACGCCAAACCATGGCGAATCGATTCGGTCGACGATCTCAACAAAGACATCCATCTTCTGCGCAAATTCCGGGTACTCCCAGTAGTTATCCTTGTAATGATTTTCCATGTTCAAAATGACACCGTGCTCTTCGGCAAATGGAAGTAATCCCTTGATGACACGAACCACCTGCTCGATGCCGTCTTCTGTTGTTAGTTCTGGGCGGCGCTGGCCAGACAGAACACGGCAAAAGCGACCATCCAGAAATGCGGTAATCTCAATCATTCGCTTCTCGTAGTCAATCTCCTTTTCAAGAGAATGACGATCAAGCTGAGTAAAATCCGGCGAGCAGCATAACATTGGCATAACAAGGTTATGCTGATTTAGAGCCGCTTTGACCCGTCTCAGAAAAAGATCATCATCTTCCAAGAAGCCCGAGTAAAACTCTAGCCCTTCGACGCCGAGCGTCGCGCCAAGCTCGATCCATTCGAATATCGTCATGGTTCGATCGACGCAAAGCTGATCCATAAAACATTTCGGAAATGCCGCCAACTTTGGCTTCATGGATATACTTACTAAACCTCTTTCGTGGGGTTCCGACCAATCACGGGAAACTGCTCCACATCCAGAATTGAACCGTTAATGAGAGCTGCTTCGTCAGAAAGGAAATAGACCGCGGCCAAGGCGATCTCCTCTGGAGAATGTATGCGGCCCGAAGGAGCAACACTCTTCGGCAATCTCGAAGGCCAGTCCTTAGGCAGGCCATCTTTCAGCTTCAGCGCGTATTCATTTGGCGTGAGAGTCCAGCCAACATTCAGCTGATTGATTTGGATACCCTCTCCCCCGAGCGCGTCGGCAAGATTCCGCGTCAGTGTCATCATGCCGCCTTTCGAGATGGAATAGGCCAAGAGAATCCGCTCCCCGCAATAGCCGTTGATCGAACCGATGTTCAATACGCGTCCTTTACCTTGTTGTCGAAAA
>JASHVU010000523.1 GCA_030044455.1 Acidobacteriaceae bacterium
GAACGGGGCATCCCGGGCCAACGCCATTTGCACGGCTCGGCAAAGCGATTTATCGTTATCTCGCTTGAAGATCAGCGAGGAAATCGCCATGCAAACAAGACACTTTGCCGTAGCTTCTGCCGCTCTGTTGATTTCTGCTGCCGCCGTTACCGTATTTGCGCAGACTGCGCCAGCGCCGCGGCCGAAGATCACCGGCATTTCGCACCTGGCCGTTTATACTTCAAACCCCGCCGCAACCGAGCACTACTATGCGGGCATTCTGGGCGCAGCCAAAATGGCCGATCCGGAGAATCCGCAGGGCGTGAAGTATGCCTTCAGCCCGACGCAGTACATTGAAGTACTGCCGCTGCCGCCCAACTCCGGCGTAAACCGGCTCGACCACATTGCGTTCAATACTGAGAGCGCCGAGGGCATGCGCAAGTACCTCGCTTCCAAAGGCTGGACGGTTCCGCCACATATTGAGCGCGGCGCGGACGGCAGCCGCTGGTTTGCGGTTGCCGATCCCGAAGGCAACAAGGTTGAGTTTGTGCAGCCGCCCGCGCATCCCGCATTGGTGAACGATCCCAACGCCGTCGGCCACCACATCATCCACGTGGGCATGCTGGTGCACAGTCGCACTGCCGAAGACAAGTTCTACCACGATCTGCTCGGCTTCAGGCCTTACTGGTGGGGAGGGATGCAAACGGGGAAGGTGGATTGGGTGAGCCAACAGGTTCCCGACGGACATGACTGGATTGAATACATGCTCACCAGCGGCCCCTCAGGCACCGGGATCCCGGCAAATATCTCGCAACAGTCGCTCGGTGTTCTCGACCATTTTTCCATCGGCGAAGTCAGCGTGCCCGACACCTACAAGGTGCTTGAGGCCGGTAACCGGCTCGACTGCCGGCACGACCAGGGGCCGAAGATTGGGCGCGATGGCAAGTACCAGTTCAATATGTATGACCCCGATGGAATTCGGTCTGAACTGATGAACTTCCACGCAACCGATAAGCCTTGCTGTTCGGAGTTCACGGCCGACGATCCGGCGGAGTAGGGAGTGTTTCCCCGGACCCCAGGTCTGTTTCTTGTGGTGAGCTTGCTTCCATCCCCGGTCCCCAAAGGCGAAGAAGCGGGGGCACCTAGTCGTTGGGTATAAAGGTGTGCGGGCGAGGACGCCCGCACGACAACCGGGCTGGAGCCCGGCGCTACTTCCTGCTACGCCAGCGCGACGTGTGGAACGGCGTGCTTCTTTAGGGTGATGAGCTCCATTGCGCGCGCGGCAATGTGCTCGGCGCTTACGCCAAGTTCCTTTACCAGCTCCCACGGCGCGCCGGAATCGCCAAAGCGATCGTTGACACCGATTGCTCCGGTGATGATGGGCAGGCCGTAAAGCTCGTGATTTGTCGTAATTACCGAACTGACGCGGCCGGAGAACGCGCCGATCTGGTGCTCTTCGGCGGTGACAATCACACTGGTTTCACGCGCGGCGCGCACAATCGCGTCTTCATCGATAGGCTTGAGCGTGTGCATGTTGATGACGCGAGTCTCGTAGCCGTACTCGCGCTTCAGGATCCACGCGGCGCGCATGGCTTCCGGAACCATCGGCCCGCACGCGATGATGCTCAGGTCTTCGTATTCGTCGGCGTATTTTGAGGCGAGTCGAGTTTCAAAAGCCGCAGAAAAGTTTGCGTCTTCGCGGCGCAGGCGGATCACGTTGGCCTGGCCGAAGACAAACGGCGTCGACTTATCGGTGACGATGGGTGTGGCTTCGCGCGCGAAGCGAATGTACTTGGGCCCGACGTGCTTGAAGAGCAGATGTTCGGTGGCCTTGCGCGTTTCAATGGCATCGCAGGGCGCGAGAACGACCATATTGGGCAGACCCATCATGGCGAAGAGGTCTTCGAGCGCCTGATGGGTTGCGCCATCGGGGCCGACGGAGACGCCTGCATGCGCGCCGGCAATCATTACGTTGAGCTGCGAGTAGCAGATGGAGACGCGAATCTGATCGAGATTGCGGGCGGCTGAGAATGTGGCGTAGGAGCCGAGGACCGGCAGCTTGCCTTCGCGCGCCAGCCCCGCTGCGGCGGCCGTTGCTGATTGCTCGGCGATGCCCATCGAGATCCAGCGGCGCGCGCGCTCGGGGTGCCCCGCATGAAAGTCGGAAATGGTAATGGAGCCGGAGATATCGAGACCGATGCAGACGACGCGCTCATCGCCGCCGCAATCAGAGAGTGTCTGGCCAAAACCCTTGCGCGTGGGTTCCATGGCGACGCGCATGGGATTTGGAACGCTGGCCTGGCGTGCGTTCCACCAATAGTCCTGCGAGAAATGCGGCATTCGGGTTTCGAGATTGCGCGTAGCCTCAACCTGGAAGTCGCGAGCATTTGCGAGCAACTGGTCGACTGGAATGCGATCGGTGAGGCCAAGCTCTGCGAGCGCGGCATCAAGCTCACCGCGATTGGGTGTCTTGCCGTGCCAGCCCGCAACATTCTCCATAAAGCTGACGCCTTTGCCCTTGATTGTTGAGGCGAGAATGACGGTCGGTTTCCCTTGAGGCGCGCGGGCCTCATCGAAAGCTGCAACAATCTCGCTCATGTCGTGGCCGTCGACCGATAGCACGCGCCAGCCGAAGCTCGCGTATTTTTCGGCCAGCGGTTCCACTTCCATCACGTCCTTGACCCAGCCGTCGATCTGCAGGCGATTGCAGTCGATGATGGCGATGATGTTTTCGAGGGCGAAATGGCCGGCTTCCATCGCGGCTTCCCAAACCTGGCCCTCCTGCTGCTCGCCGTCACCCATAAGGCAGAA
>JASHVU010000524.1 GCA_030044455.1 Acidobacteriaceae bacterium
CAGGCGGCAATTCCCTCACCCGCCTTCAGCATCGAGGTAGTATGAACCGGTTGTTGATGAGAGTTTCTGCAGTGGCGCTCGCCGTGCTTTTTGTTGCCGCCGGTACGGCTGAGGCGGCCAAGAAGGAAAAGAAGAAGAAAGCCTACGACCTCAACGCAAACCCGCTGGCCGGTGTGCAGTCGAAGCAGCCCGATAAGGAACTGTATGACAAGGCCATGGTGGCCATGAAGAAGGGCCGCTATGACGTGGCCCGCCTCGATCTGCAGGTCTTGCTGAATACTTACCCCGAGTCGGAGTACCGGATGAGGGCCAAGCTCAGCGTCGGCGATACCTGGTATAAGGAAGGCGGCTCCGCGGCGTTTATGCAGGCCGAGGCCGAGTACAAGGACTTCATCACCTTCTTCCCCGACGCGCCTGAAGCGGCCGAGGCCCAGATGAAGGTGGCCGACATCTACTACCAGCAGATGGAGAAGCCGGACCGCGACTTTACCAACGTGCAGCAGGCCGAGCAGGAGTACCGGAACATGATCAACATGTTCCCCGACTCGACGCTGGTTCCGCGCGCCAAGCAGAAGCTGCGCGATGTGCAGGAGGTTCTGGCCGAGCGCGAGGCAGAGATCGGGTTCTTTTATGAGAGCCGTGAGAATCTCAATGCCGCCATCGCCCGCCTGGAGACGGTTTCAGACACCTATCCTCTGTACTCCAAGAGCGACCAGGTACTGATCGGCATCGGCGATGCGTATGCAACCGAGGCCCACAACATTGCGATCTCACCGCGCTTGCCGGGCGCTGTGCGCGAGCGGATGGTTGCCATCTACCAGGACAAGGCTGCCCAAGCATACGACAAGGTGATCACGCGGTACCCCATGTATCCGCATGTTGAGGATGCGCGCGATCGGCTGGTGGCAATGAACCGGCCGGTTCCCGAGCCCACCGAAGCGGCGGTTGCCGAGAGCGACGCCGAGGTGCGCAGCCACGAAGCATTGCACTTTACCGACAGCCTGCTCGGCATCATCAAACATGGGCCCACCGTGGTTGAAGCTACCCACGTTGGCGATCCCCCGCTTACCGATCCTCACCGGGTGCTTGCGCCCGACATTACCAAAGAGAATGTGGCGCTCTTTGCCAGTGCCGAGAACGCCGGCAAGCCTCAGCCAGCGGTTACGACAACACCGACAGGAGTGAATGAGCCGCCGCGCAGCGACCAGCCGTCGCAGGCCCCGCTGCAGATGGAGGCTCCATCGGCGGGCGGAACAGGCGTGGGAGCTGAGATTGTGAGCGCGCCGAACGCGACGGGACCGGCTGCGCCCGCCGCCGATCCCAATGCTCTGGTGAAGCCGGTTGGCCCGGTAAGTACAGCGCTTCCGGCAGCCGAGGCCGCGGCCAAGGCGCCGGACCAGATCAACGACGTAAAGCCGGGCGAAGTACCTCAGCCCTCGGCCATTGACGCCAACGGCAAAAAGAAGAAGCCAAAGGCTGACCTGAGCGACGAATCATCGAGCAAGAAGAAAAAGAAGAAGGGGCTGGCGAAGATCTTCTAGACAGTTTAAATTCAAATGTTTACGATAAGACTCGGGCTGCCTTCCAGGCGGCCCGAACTGTTTGCGGCTTGGCTATGAAAACAACTGGTATTACACTAATCTTGACGGTAATACCGAGAGGACTATGAAGACAACGCTCACAGTGAAGGGCCAGGTCACGATTCCCAAACATATCCGCCACTCTCTCAACCTGGAACCGGGCTGCAAGCTCCTATTCGATGTAAACGAAAAAGGCGAACTCGTTCTGAAAAAAAGCGCTCCCGACGAAGAGCACGGACCGGACCGCTTCGATGAGGTCGCGGGCACTGCCGACATCAAATGGCGAACCGATGAGTTGATGGCCTTGCTCCGCGGCGACGACTGATGGTTTTTGTCGACACAAATGTGCTGGTCGATGTGGTGGAACGCGATCCGCAGTGGTTTGTCTGGTCGATCGGTCAGTTGCGCAATCTCTCAATAAAGGAACCGCTGGCAATCAACGCCATCATTTATGCGGAGCTTGCCGCCACCTATTCCTCGTCCGCCATCCTGGATCAAAAAATATCAACGATGAACTTGATCTTTGAGGACATTCCGCGCCAGGCAGCGTTCCTTGCCGGCAAGGCATACGTACTTTATCGGCGCCAGGGTGGAACAAAGAGTAACGTTCTGCCCGACTTTCTCATCGGGGCACACGCAGCCGTATTGGGATGCTCAATTCTTACTCGCGACGTTCGGCGCTATTCCACCTACTTCCCCAACCTGCGGCTGATTTCGCCGTGATTCTGCGAACGTTCAATCTGCTAACCTGAAGGGTAGCCCGCTCGCCTTGAAAGCCCCTGTCTTGACGGGTGTTTTCCCGAGATTCCTGGAGCTCGCCCGACAAGAACATGCCTCACGACCTGCCTAAAGCCTACGACCCGACTGCCATAGAAGATCACTGGGCCGAATACTGGGTGCGCGAAAAACTGTTTGCGGTTCCCACGCCTGCGCCCGGCCGGCTAACCGATCAGGCGTCAGGCCGCGAAGCGGCGGAGGGCCTTGACGGTCAGTCCTTCACTATTCTCTTGCCTCCACCCAACGTCACTGGGCGCCTGCACATGGGCCACATGCTCAA
>JASHVU010000049.1 GCA_030044455.1 Acidobacteriaceae bacterium
TAACTGAAGACGCGGCAGCGCGGGCTTACCGAGAGCGAGAAGGTGAGGCAGTGCTGGCTTGAGTCGGAGCGCGGGTGCATACGCGTCTCCATGATGCTCTCGCTGATGGGGTCAGAGTAGCGGAATCGCGTGAGATGGCGGATGGAGTAGAAGTTCATAAAATCATAAGCGGAGCCAGCGGGGCTAGCGGAGTTAGCGGCGCTAGACAGCCAGCGCCGATTGAATTGAATAGTGCACGTAATAACGATAAATGAGTTCGTGAATACGGAGACACTGTTCGCGAATCGTGTGCAAAAACCCAGCCGTATCGCCGGTAATGATTTCGCTGATGGATGTGTAGCGGAGCATGGCACTGAGCTTGCCGATGCCGGCTTTCAATTCCTCGGGCGGGCGCCGGCCGCCGGTTTGCTGAATGCCTTCGATGGCCTGGTGCGCGCCATCGACGCAGTAATGAATGGCGTGGGGAAAGTCGCGGTTCAAAAGCAGGAATTCAAGGATACGGTCGGGTGAGAGATCGGCTGTGTAAACCTGGCAGTAGGCCTCAAACGACGTGCAACAGCGCAACAGTCCAACCAACTCGAGATAGAGATGGCCGGCGCTCTCAGAGCTTGGGGCCTCAAAGAGATCGGGCTGGTAAACCTCAAGCAGTGTGGCTGTCGAGTAGGCGCGTTCAAGATACCGGCCAAGGCGGATGAACTGCCAGCCCTGGCCGTGGATCATGCTGGTATCGGTGGTGCCTTTAAAGAGATAGATCCCGTCGATGACCGAGGCAAGCTGGTCGCTGGTGTTGGCGGTGAACTGCGATTGCGTGTGCAGTGAGTGCATCTGGTGGTAAAGACGGTTGAGACGCTGCCACATTTCAGTGGAGATTTCTTCGCGCACCTGGCGAGCGTTTTCTCGGGCGCCGTTGAGACAGTAGATGACTGAGGCCGGGCTGAGGCTGTCGTAGACCAGGCTTTTTGACATTGATTCGATGCTGCCGTTCCAGTCCATGCCAACCGGCTTGCCAAGCGCGGCGATCATGCGCTGCCAGCGCGCTTTGAGGTCGACTTCGCCGGTGTCGAGCATGAGGCTGAGCGTCACGTCGAGCTGGCGCACGGTGTTCTCGGCGCGCTCAAGGTAGCGGCTCATCCAGTAAAGGCTATCGGCAACACGCGATAGCATCTTGGCGCCCTCCCTTACACTATGACTCGAAACCGCTATTCCAGCACCCATGTGTCTTTGCTGCCGCCCCCCTGCGAGGAGTTGACCACCAGCGAGCCCTTCTCGAGTGCAACGCGGGTGAGCCCGCCGGGAACAATGTTCACCTTGTCTCCAAATAGGATGTAAGGCCGCAGATCCACGTGCCGCGGCTCGAGCCGGTCGCCGATGAGGCATGGTGCGCGCGAAAAATCAAGCGTGGGCTGCGCGATATAGTTACGTGGGTTGGCTTCAATCTGCCGTGCAAACTCTTCGCGCTGGCGGGCGGTGGAGTGAGGGCCGATCAACATGCCGTAGCCGCCGCTTTCTCCCACGGCTTTCACAACCAGCTTATCGAGATTGGAAAGCACGTGCCGGCGATCTTTCTCTTCGCTCAGCAGAAAGGTCTCAACATTCGGCAGGATGGGATCTTCGTTGAGGTAGTAGCGGACCATACGCGGAACATAAGCATAGACGGCTTTGTCGTCGGCCAGGCCAGTGCCGAACGCGTTTGCGACCGTCACGTTGCCGGCGCGGTAAGCGTTGAAGAGGCCGGCGCAGCCGAGAGAGGAGTCAGGACGGAATATGAGCGGATCGCTGAAGTCGTCGTCGACGCGGCGATAGATGACGTCGACGCGCTTGAGGCCGTCGGTGGTGCGCATGTAAACAATGTTGTCGTGGGTAACCAGGTCGCGGCCTTCAACCAAGTCAATGCCCATCTGGCGGGCGAGGTACGTGTGCTCGAAGTAAGCGGAGTTGAAGACGCCAGGAGTAAGCAGAACAATGTTGGGCTCAGGACGGCCCTCAGGCGCAAGCGAGCGCAGCGTTGCGAGCAGCACCTGCGGGTAGTGCTCGATGGGGCGCACGCCGTAGCTCTGGAAGAGCGCCGGAAAGGTGCGCTTCATCACGCGGCGATTAGTGAGCATGTAGCTTACGCCGGAAGGAACGCGCAGATTGTCTTCGAGCACCACGAACTCGCCGTTGTTGAGTCGCAGCAGATCGCTGCCGACCACGGCGATGTAGACGTTGCGGGGGACCTGCAGGCCACGCATGGGGCGGCGATAGTGCTTGCAACTGTAAACCAGCTCCCGCGGAATGATGCGGTCGTTGAGAATCTTGCCGTCGGAGTAGACGTCGCGCAGAAAGAGATTGAGGGCAGTGATGCGCTGGGTCAGGCCGCGCTCAATGCGATCCCACTCCTCGGCGGTGACGATGCGCGGAAGTAAATCATAAGGAAAAATGCGCTCGGTGCCTTCTTCGCGGCCGTAGACGGTAAAGGTGATGCCCTGGGTGAGGAAAGAAAGATCGGCCGATTGTTTGCGGCGCTGGAGTTCGTCAGGCGGCAGACTGGCGAGGGTCTCGGCAAGGGCGCGGTACTGTGCTCGGACATCGCCCGAACCCTGGCGCATCTCGTCGAACGCCTGGTCGAGCGGGTAGTCTCCGAAAAGCGAGTCGAGTTCCACTGAATGGCCGGTGCTCATGAGCCCCTGGTCGTCGTTCCTTGAAAACTGAATCAGAGCTGAGAAAATGGACGGCGCCGGACGCGGTGCGCGGAGGTCCGTTTGCCTGTCACTATCTTGCCGGCTCGGTTTTTGGGCAAACTTCGCCTGTACCCTGTTCTTTTGTTTCTAACATGCCGGAGATAAAGGGGCCATCAGGAAATGGGGCGGCGCAAGACCAAGGCGGTTACAGCTACGCTGCTTTTTTGCGTTTTCTGGTTCGAACTGGTCGAATCAGGACTTCAGCCGGAATTCCGAGGTGTTTATTGATTTGTCGAATCATTGAGAGGGACAATCCGCGGTCGCGGCGCAGGACTTCGTAAACCCGCGTCCGATTGCCGATGATCCCAATGAGAGCCTTCTTGTCAGTGCCTTGCTGTTCCAGTCGGAATTTAATTGCCTCGATAGGATCCGGAATATCCATCGGGAAATGTTTTTCCTCGTAAGCCTCTACCAATGTAATGAGAATCTCCAGACGGTCTCCTTCGGCAGTGCCTTCCCTGGCGTCCCAATGGCGCTCGATCTCAAGCAGAGCTGCTTCGTGATCAGCGTCAGTCTTGATGGGTTTTAGATTCATATTGAACCGTCCTCACATCGATCTTGTCATATTCTTTGTGTGTTCCCAGCCACTTAATAAAGACTGCACCGCGCGAATAATGTACGGCAACCACCAGACGATAGGCATTTCCCTTGATGTTGAAGACGACTCGATCCGACCCAACAATGCTTGCATGTGCATAACTCGCTTTGACATTGGAAGAGTTTATCCATTCTGCTTTCCGGGCCTCCTGGAACCAGGAGTCCAGCGCAGCCTTCACGGCGCGCTGATCCTTGTGTCCATCAAAGCTTTCGATAAATCGAGTCAAAGTGCTGCGAGCAATAGTGCGCACTCAAAGCATCATTGCATGTTCCCAAAATGGGCACAGCATGGCCACGGAGTGTGCTGACCTAATAAGTCTTCGGCGCGGCCCGTAAAAGGCCGCGCCGACTGTTCATGACGTGGATTTTGAGGGACCTAGAACAAGTTCCACAGCGACTGGTTGTAAACCGCGTGATGGAACTGCACCTCGGAGCCCTTGACGATGGATCCAAGTTCGCGCGGGGAGCGATTGGCGACGGCTTGCTTCAGGTCGGCGTAACGGCCTTGCACGTCGGCTCCAAGAATCTCGCCAATCCATGCGGAATTCTTGAAGTCGTCGATTGCCGTTTGAATGTTGTCGGGCAGGTAACGGCCGCCGGCACGAAGGTCTTTATGCTTGGCGATGGTTCCGTCAATACCGGTTCTGAAGATGCTGTAGAG
>JASHVU010000525.1 GCA_030044455.1 Acidobacteriaceae bacterium
CTCATCAACCTGCGGCTCTTCCGGTTCAAGAACTTTGCCATCTGTTGCTTCCTGATGATGCTGGTGGGCGGCGTGCTGAACGCCAATACCGTGCTGCAGCCGGAGTTCACCCAGCAACTGCTGGGGTATAACGCCACCACTGCCGGGCTGGCCCTGACCGCCGGCGGCGTGGCCCTGGTGATCATGATGCCGCTGGCGGGGTGGGCAACCGGGAAATTCTCGGCGCGGATATTGGCGGTGTGCGGGTTCATCCTGTTTACCATCACCTTTCGTTACGCCGCAGTCATCACCAATATGGACATGAGCTTTGCGCAGGCATCCTGGTTGCGCGTGGTGCAGATGTTGCCGCTGCCATTCTGTTTCATCTCCATCACCAACGCGGCTTACGTGGGAATGCCGAAGGAGCAGAGCAACCAGGTGGCCGGCCTGATCAACTTTGTGCGCAACCTGGGCGGGAGCATTCTGATCGCCATTACCAATGCACAGGTGACCACCCGCGCCATGTGGCACGAGCAGCATCTTCAGCAGGCCATGCAGCCGGGATCGATCGCCTACCAGCAGCACGTGGCGACGATGACCGGGTTCTTTGCATCGAAGTTCGGCGCCGGGAACAGCGGCGGCCTGGCACTGGGGCAGATCTATAACCAGCTGGGGGCGCAGGCGCGAACCCAGGGCTACCAGGATGTGTACATGGAACTCTGTTATATGTCGATTTGCCTGGTCCTTCTGGCCTTCATGCTCAGCAAGAACCGTCCGGGCGAGAGCGCGGGCGGCGGCGGAGCGATGCATTGAGGGTAGCGCCGGGCTCCTGCCCGGCTGTTCCTGCGGGTCTCCTGAACCGCAGGCGTCGATTACCAATCACCGTTCACAGTTCACAATCCTGAACTATGTCCTTCGTCATGGACCCCGATTGACAGACGGGCCTATAATGCGTGGCAGATTTCCAAAGCAGAGATGCCGTAACTTTGACATCCCTTTCGAGGAGGCTGTCATGAAGTCGTTCTTGCTATTTTTTGCAGGAAGCTTGCTGGTTGTCGCCGTTGCTGCGGGGAATGCAGGGCGGCTTCGGGCTCAGACACAAACACCGGCGCCTGCGCCGGCCGTTGCTCCAGCGGTTGCTCCCGCACAGGCCGCCGCACCCGCCGCGCCAATCAGTTACCCCAAAAACCCCGTCAAACCCACGCCTGAGTCCCAGGCCAAAGCGAAGAGCATTTACGCCATTGACTGCTCCATGTGTCACGGTGATAACGGGAACGGAAAAACCGATTTGGCCACCAGCATGAGCCTGACACTGGCCGACTGGACCGATCCAAAATCCCTTGAGAACCACGAAGATGGTGAGCTCTTCAATGTCATCAGGAACGGTAAGGGGGAGAAGATGCCGCCCGAGGCCACGGGCCGCGCCACCGATAGCGAGGTCTGGAACCTGGTCGTTTATATCCGGAGCTTCTCAAAGGGCCAGCCCGCGGCGGCTCCTGCGGCAACTCCGGCGACGGCGGATACTCACTGAAATCGCGCCGCCTTGTCGAATGGAGCATAGGGTTTCAACCGTCTGAAGGAATGCGGTTTTGAGAGGCCTTTAGGTCCGCGAAATTGTTGCGTACCTCCGCCTCGAACTGCCTCCAAACGTCGTAGAAAGCCTGAGGAGTTCTGTGTGCGTATTCAGGGGCCGGGGATCCCCCGCTCCCTCCCGGCTCCGCAATCCTGGCATTTGCTTCCATGACATGTGCTACCATCCCTCAAAGCAAACGCGGCGCACATTTCTAGCAGAGAATAGGCTTTGTACCATGACGGTGCCGCCACGCTGGACTGCGCGCAGGCGTTTTTTAAAGCGAGCAGCAGTCAACAGGGGACAAGATGACCACCCAGCTTCGCCCGCTGACCCTCGGCGAAATCCTCGACCGCACGGCCGAGCTCTACCGCAACAACTTTCTTCTGTTTGCAGGCACTTCAGCAATCTTTGCCATCGTGATGCTGTTCACGCAGATGGTGGTCCTCGGGCTGGATGACCTCTTGGGCTATCCCAACGTTGCCGGCAATCTGCAATGGGCCGTGGCCACATACTCGGTCCTGGAGATGGTGGTGATTCTGCTGGCGGCGGGGCTCTCCATTGGCGCCTTCAATCGCATGGTTGCGTGGGTGCACCTGGGCGAGCCGGCCACGGTCCGGGCGGCTGCTTCGAGTGTGCTGCCGCGGATGCGAACCTACCTGTGGCTGATGATCAATGCGGGGACGAGGGCCTGGGGTCCGATCTGGGTGCTTTACATCATCGTCTTCGCCATGTTGTTTGCTGTAATGCCCTCGGGATGGCTCACTAACCCCTCGGTGATGCAGCAGCCGCACGCCCTCGACCCGGCAAAAGCGCTTCAAATCGCTGTAGCCTTCCTGGCGCTGGGGCCGTTGTTCCTGGCGGCCGGGGCGTACGCCATCGTCATGTCGCTCCGCTATTCACTGGCTATGCCGGTCTGCGTGGTTGAGGGAGTTGCGGCTGGGCCGGCCATCAAGCGCAGCATCGAGTTGAGCAAGGGAGCGCGGGGCCGCATCTTTGTGATGGGGCTGCTGGTATACGCAATCAGGCTGGGGCTCGGCCTCTTGCTTGGGTTTCCGCTGGTTTTCTTCTCGATAAAACACCTCGGGCAGCCGCTTCCCATCGGTCTGATGGCAGTCACCCAGGTTGCAGGCTTCCTGATCAATACATTTATCGGGCCCATCTATTCCGCTGGGCTGACGCTCTTTTACTACGACCAGCGAGTGCGCAAAGAGGGTTTCGACATCGTTTGGATGATGCAGGCGGCAGGCCTTTCGCCACAGGCGGAGCTGCCGGGAGCTGCAGGCGCGGAGACCGAGTCACCACAAATCTGAACTGCTGTGCCTTTGATTTGCCATGGACGATAAGCTGCGACCCCTGACGCTCGGAGAGATTCTCGATCGCACCGCGCAACTCTACCGGCGCAACTTCTGGACGTTTACCGGAGTGGCGGCGGTGCCGATGGTGGCCATGATTGCAGTCCTTGTGCCGCTGGTGGCAGGCTTCACGTATTCTGGCGCCATTATTTCAAAAGGATCGACGCCCAATTCAACGGCCTCCATTGCAATTACAATTGGCCTGCTCATTGCCATGCCTGTGTTGCTGACGGCAGCGGTTGTCGAACAGGCGGCCCTGACCAGAACGGCCATCGGCGCGCACTTGGGGTCGAAGCTCAAAGTGCGTGAGGCGATCAGGAGCGTGTGGCCCCGCTTCTGGCGCTACCTGGGTCTGATGGTGTTGCTGGGGCTGCTCGTGATCGGCTTGCCGGCGGCAGTGGCTGCGATAGCGATCTCGGGTGCAGTTGCGATACGCGCAATCGGTCATTCCGCGGGGGCTCCGCTGTCGGGACTGCTCGCTTTCCTGGCGCTTACCGCGGCCTCCGTTTATGCCGTCTGGCGCTGGCTCTGCTATTCCATGGCAATGTCCGCCTGCATCGTGGAGGAAAAGTCGGCATGGCACTCGATCAAACGCGCAAACCTGTTGAGCAAGGGAACCCGCGGGCGCATCTTCGTCATGTATCTGCTGGTGCTGGCAATCACCTTTGTGATTGCGATGATCGCCGACGTCTTCATGTTTATTGGGATTGCGATTGCAACTGCGCTGGGTGGTTCGAAGTTCGGTCCTGCAGCAACGGTGGTCGGCCTGATTCTGGGTCTTATTATCAGGTTGTCCCTGCAAATCGTCATTGAGCCGATTCCGGTGATTGCGTTGGTTCTCTTTTATTACGATCAGCGCGTGCGCACCGAGGCTTACGACATCGAGCTGATGATGGAACAGGCCGGCCTGACGGCGCCGCAACGAGCAACAGCACTGCCGGC